>NZ_JAWGSV010000077.1:0-12807 GCF_032552055.1 Clostridium sp.
TAATAAAATAAAGTTAAAAACTTTGACTAATTACTTAAGTTACATTTTTTATTATATAATGAATGAAAAAATTAATCATTATTTTTTGTTAGAATTAATGTATTTTTAAGGAGAAATTAATAAATTAAAGGAGTTTTGTTAAATGAGTAGTTATGCAAAGGTGGTAGTACCTGGTTCCCCTATTACTAAATCTAATTTTAAGCTACATAATAAAGATGGTAGAGCCATACTTCCTAGTAATACTGGTAAGTCCCATGATAGATACGCAATTTATGAAGAACAAATAGCATACTATTCTAGAATCCAAAATCCGGGAATAATTTTAGATGAATCTCTTATTGCCGTGCTAAAAGTCTACTATAAAAGCGAAAAAAGACATCCAGATACAGCCAATATTACTAAGAGTATTTTTGATGGCATTGAGAAAAGCGGTCTTATAGTTAATGATGCCCAAATTACTAGAATAATAACTGAAGAGTTTTATGATAAAGAAAACCCTAGATTCGAGTTGGAATTCTTTGGTGAAAGTGAATATGAGATTTCTTATTCAGTTAGAAAAAAAGAAGTTTCCTCTGATAAAAAAATCTATTCTAGTTTAAAAAAGTCAAAAGTTCCTAAAACAAGTGCTAATAGTGAAAAAAAAGTTAATGATGGCTTATTAAAAGATAATAACTTATGCGAGTTTTGTAAGAAAAAAATTAATGACTCTAATGTTATTAAAGCAAATGGTGGAAAAACTTTAATATGTAGAAGCTGTTTTAATAAATTATTTTAATGAGGTGACTTTAATGCAGAATAAAAATTTTATTTTTATTGGAGATAGCTTAACCTTTGGATATGGAGTTAACAAAAATAAAACTTGGATAGAATGCTATAAAAAGTTTTGTATTGAAAAAGGTAAGGATTTCAATCTTATTAATAAAGGTATTAACGGAAACACAACTACAGATATGTTAAATAGATTTACTGAAGATGTTACGAACTTAAATCCATCTATAATTTTTATAATGGGTGGAACTAATGACTTATTATCTAATAGGTCATTAGATTCTATAATAAACAATATTGAATTAATGATCCAGGAATCATTAACTTGCACAGATAGTGTTATCATAGGAATTCCTCCAAGAATTATTAAAGAAGATGCATATAGATTATTTATGCCTTCATTAACTTATGATTACTGTGAGGAAAGTCTACCTAAACTTAGAGAAGTATTAATAAAATTATGTAACAAGTATAAGTTAATATATATTGATTTTTATGACCTTACTTATTCTATTAATCATAATAAATATTATATTGATGGTATTCACTTTAATGAAAATGGTCATAAATTATTATTTAATGAATTCATAAATAATAATTAACTAATGAAAAAATTTAAAGAAGCTGTCTTTTAGGGCAGCTTCTTTTTATTATGCTACAGAACTATAGAAAGCTAATAGCCATAATTCCAATTACAAGCTTCAATTGAATATTTACAACTTTAGATTTATTAATGAATAATAATATACAAAGTTTACTAGTAGACATAACTTTTAATATATTCTGCCGCCTTCTTACCTACTATGTATCCAACTTCCCCACTATTAAAAATATCCGAATCCCATGTTAATACAGTACCACAAGCAAATATTCCCTTAGCTGTAGTTTCATAATTATTGTTAACTACTAAAGAAACATTATTGATTATTCCAATTTTAGCTTTTCTCACGCAAGATATTTCTGGAAAATATCCTACTGTTAATACTAATGAGTCACATTGTAAAGTAGTTACTTTTGAGGTATTAATATCTTCTATATCTATACTTTCAATTCTATCATCACCATTTATATCTACTACTCTTGCGTCCTTAATAATATTAATATCAAATCCTTTTATAAATTCCTTCCCTCTTTCATCTAAAAAGCCTCTATTAGTTACATCAACTATAGCATTAACCTTTGCTCCTTCAATTAATAATCTTCTAGCTAAGATTAATGACCAATTATTTTTACCTAATATTATAACTTCTTTTCCTGGAAGATATCCCTGTAAATTAATTAGTCTGTGAGCAGAAACTAAGCTATAGATTCCTATGTACTTATGAATAGGGATGTTAATATTACCAGTGAACCTTTCCCTACAGCCTGAAGCTATTATAATAGAGCTTCCCTTAATATCCTTTACCCCTTCTTCAGGATTTACATAAGTTATTACTTTATTTTGAGTTACTTCTAAAACTTCTGTATCTAATTTATAATCTCCACCAGCCTCTTTAAAGTCATTAATTAACTTACTTCCAAGTTCAGGTCCTGTTACTTCTTCTCCTAAATAGTATTCACCAAATCCGCCATGTATAAATAGATTTAGATTTCCACCTAAATCACTATCTCTTTCTAATATTAAAACTTTTTTAATTCCATTTTTAAGAGCAGAAACCCCGGCAGATAAGCCAGATGCTCCACCACCAATTATAATTAAATCATATTGAAGCATTATACCCTCCATTAATATTTAATCTATGTTTCATATACAATCTTTTTACAACTTATATAGAAATGCATAATAATATTATATCATAAAAAATTATTTTCCAAATTTTCTTTTAATTACTTTTCTTAACATTAAAAATTAATAATTTCTTATTTGATTTATAAAAGTCCCTATAATATAATTTAGTTATTGTTAAATTATACAGAAAGGAAAATAGTGAACTTCTTCAATTTAGTTCATTATTTAGGTGCGATATATTGGACAAGTTTATAGAAAAAATAAAAGAAAGATTCTTAGGTATATTTACTATTCATGGCATAATGAGAATATTATTATTCCTAATTCCTTTCGTTGCCATAGTCATTAAATCTATCATTTTCCAAGGCTTTGTTGTTAATAGAGATCCATATTTACTTGACTTTGGACTTGGTCTTAACTCAGCAAAACCTTTTATCAATTATTATTATGCATTTATTCTTATCTTCCTTAGCTTTGCATTATTATTTAAAGGTAAAGGAAGAGTTATATACTTATTTATAATTGATGTAATAATAACAGCATTAATAGTACTAGACGTAACATATTTTAGAGGCTTCTATACTATGCCTTCAGCGTTATTATTAACTCAAACTGCAAATTTAGATAATATGGGCGGAACTATAATGTCTATGTTTAGTAATATGGATTTCTTATTCATATTAGACTTTATAGTATTAGGTATATTCGTATTCTTTACTAGAAAATCTTATACTACTGTTAAAAGAAGAGCTCCTATTAGCTTTTTAGTAATATTAATATCTAGTATAGTTTTTATAGCTTATGTACCTTTTAACCTTCATATACTAAAAAATGAAGATGTTAAGAATGGATACATATTCTCAAACTATGATCCAACAAATACAGCAAGATATTTTTCACCATTAGGTTACCATATATTCGATGCTTATAATGTTTATCAAGACTCTAAGCCTTATGAATTAGAGGATGAGGACAGAAGTCAAATAGAGGAGTTTTATGCTAGCAAAGAAAACTTACCTGACAATGAATATGCAGGCTTATTAGAAGGTAAAAATCTTTTAGTTATCCAAGTAGAATCACTAGAAAGCTTTATTATTGGTAAAGAAGTAAATGGACAAAAAATCACTCCAGTTATGGATGACTTAATAAGTAAAGGTCTATACTTCCCTAATATTTATGAGCAAGTAAATGAAGGTACAAGCTCTGATGCAGACTTAATGATTAATACTTCAATGTTCCCAGTAAGAAGGGGTAGTACTTTCTTTAGATATCCTGGAAACACTTATAATTCATTACCTAATCTTTTAGAAGAAAAGAATTATAGTACAATAGCTATTCATCCAGATAAGGGTTCTTTCTGGAATTATGTAAATGGACTTACAGGAATAGGCTTCGATAAATTTGTTGACTTCTTTTCCTTTGATGAAAATAGTGAAATGATGGGACTAGGAATATCAGATGAAAGTTACTTTACTCAAGTAGTTCCAATGATTAAGGAATTAAAAGAACCATACTATGCCTTTACTGTAACATTAACTAATCATGGACCATTTGACTCTATTCCAGAAGAGAAGAAAGTTCTAGGCTTAAATGAAGAACTAGATAAAAACGAAATGGGTGGGTATTTCGAAAGTGTAAAATACACTGATACTCAAATTGGTGAATTCTTAAAGAAATTAGATAATGAAGGTTTATTAGATAATACTGTAGTCGTTATTGAAGGAGACCATACTGGAGTTCATAAATACTATAATAGTTCTGTTGAAAAATTATCTAATAAGGAAGATTGGTACCTAGATAATGGTCACCATACTGTTCCATTTATAATTTGGTCTAAAGATATGACTGAAGGAAAAACTTTTGATGTTAAAGGCGGACAAGTAGATATAATGCCAACACTTTTATATTTATTAGGTGTTGAAAATGAAAAGTATATAAATACAGCATTAGGAAGAAACTTACTTAATACAAATAAATCCTTTGCAGCTCTAACAAACCTAGATGTTGTAGGAGACAACCTTACAGAAGAAGAAAAAGAAATGTATAAAAATATTATGTTGCTATCAGATAAAATGATTAGAAGCAACTATTTTGAGAATGAGAATAATTAAAGAATTAAAAAATTAGGGGATTATTGATGTGATTCTTTAAGAGTTAAGAGCTAAAAGTTAAAATTTAAGGACTTAAAATTGTGGAAATAATTCCTTCAGAATTAATAAATTAAAAAGAGCTGTTGCATTTGCAACAGCTCTTTCTCTATTATCTATTTTCAGTAATTCCGGAGGAATTACCTCCTTCATTTTTCATTCTTCATTATTCATTAAAAATTCAGCTAAGCTGATTTTTAGTTTTTCCCTGCTATGCTTAGACCTTCTACCCTTAAGGATGGGCTTCCAACACTACTCATAGGGAATTTTAAATCAGTTCCTACTTCAACTACATTTTTTAATAAATCGAAGAAATTACCTGCAACTGTTATTTGTTCTACAGGAAAGTCTTTTTTCCCGTTCTTTATATAGAATCCTTTAGCTGCTAAAGAAAAGTCTCCTGTTATTGAACTTGCTCCTGAATGTAATCCAGCAAACTCAGTAATTAACACTCCTTCTCCTACCTCTTCTAATAACTCATCAAAGGATTTGCTTCCTTTTTGAATATAGAAATTAGTTGGTGAAACTCCAACTGGTGAAGCATAAGAATTCTTAAATCCATTACCAGTAGATTTCGTATTTCCCTTGTGGGCAGTTTTTAAATTATGAAGTAAAGTCATTAACTTACCTTCGTGAATTATATCTTTTTTCTTAGTTGCTACACCTTCATCATCAAAAGGTACAGAAGATAAACCATCTACTAAATGAGGATCATCTAGTAAAGTCACTTTATTACTAGCTATTATTTCTCCTTCCTTACCTTTTAATAAGCTTAATCCCTTTTGAGCTGCATCTCCACTAAAGACACCAGCAAAAGTTGAAAGCAAGGAAACCATAGCCTCATTATTAATTATAGTTTTATATTTTCCTGACGGAATTGATTTTCCACCAATTCTAGAAACAGCTTCATTAATACCATCTTCTGCAATCTTCTTAGGATTTACATCTTCTAATGATTTTGCTGTTACATAACCCATTCCATCATGCATATCTTCTCCTTCTTTAATTATTGGAACTACATATGCACTTAGTAAGTTAGATTTATTTTCTAGATTTAATCCCTTAGAATTAATTATTCCATATTTAGATTTACTATATCCTATTCCACAGCCACCAAAGCTAGCCACTCTATTATCTAACGCCTTAGATTCCTTTTCCATGCTTAAGGCTAAATCTATAAGCTTATCTGCTGGAATATTTTCCAAAGCTTCATAGTAAGAGCTTACTTCAGCATATTCTTTATCTCCTTCATAGATAAATTGAATATCTTCATTTTCAATAGTTAAAGCGCTTTCTTTAGAATTTTTAACTAACATCCTTATAGCATCTTCATCTAATATCTCAGTATAAGAGTATCCTATTTTCCCATTTATTTTACCTCTAAAAGATAATCCATAGGAAGTAGTTAAGCTATATTTTTCAACTTCCTCTTTATAAACATTTATGCTTAAACTTTCTCTATCAACATAATAAACTTCATATTCATCAAATCCATTATTTTTAGCTTCTTCAAATAACTTATCTATAAATTCTTTTAATTCCATATATATTCCCCCCTTATCTTCCACCTACTGTTATTTCTTTTACTCTAATCATAGGTTGACCTACATTAGTTGGGATACTTCCAGATACAGAACCACACATACCTTGACCTTGAGCTAAATTCTTACCTACCATATCTATGTTAAGTAGAACTTCACTACCTTTACCTATAAGACTTGCACCTCTAACTGGTTCTTGTATTTCACCATTTTTAACTATATATCCTTCTGAAACAGCAAAATTAAATTCACCAGTAACTGGATTTACTGATCCACCACCCATTTTCTTTGCATATAATCCATCAGAAATAGATTTAATTATTTCTGCTTCATCATCATTACCAGCTGCAATATAAGTATTTGTCATTCTTGAAGTTGGCGCAAACTTATAGTTTTGTCTTCTTGAACTACCTGTTGCTTCCATGCCCATTCTTCTACCATTTAATTTATCTATTAAGTAACCTTTTAATATTCCATTTTCAATTAAAACATTCTTTTTAGTTTTATTTCCTTCATCATCAATATTTAATGATCCCCATGCATTAGGAATAGTTCCATCGTCTATTGCAGTAACCTTAGTTGATGCTATTTGTTTTCCAAGCATATTAGTAAATACTGAGTTTCCTTTTGCTACAGCTGTAGCTTCTAAAGAGTGTCCACAAGCTTCATGGAATATAACTCCTCCAAAGCCATTATCAATGGCAACTGTCATCTTTCCTGCTGGACAAGGTTTAGCATGAAGGATAGTAGTAGCTACTCTTGAAGCTTCCCTACCATAATATTCTGGATCTATATCATTAAATAACTCAAACCCTTTATGAGCTCCTGGACCTTCAAAGCCAGTTTGATTTTCTCCATTAGCTGAAGCCACTGAACTAATTGAAAATCTTGTTCTTACTCTTCTATCTTCAGTTAATAATCCTTCAGTATTAGCTATTAATATATTTTGTTCTTTATCTAAATATCCTACTGATACTTGAGATATTTCATCACTATATTCCTTAGCAGCTTTATATCCTGCCTTCATAACCTTAATTTTTTTATCTGCACCTATTGAAGATGGAATATATATTATTGGGTTGTTATTATAAATTTCTTTTTTATTTAAAACTATACTTATCTCTTCCTTTAACTCTCCAAGTGCTAATGCTGCCTTTTCTGCAGTATCTAATAAAGCAGATAAAGTACTGTTATTAGTATAGGCATAAACACTCTTATACCCCTTAAAAATTCTTATTCCTATTCCATGAGTTCTACCAGAAATGGAATTTTCAACTTTACCATTTAAAATACTTATAGATGTATCTAAAGTATCTTCTTCAAATATCTCTGCAAAGTCTCCTCCTGTTATTAAACATCTAGCTAAAACACTAGATAATATATCCTTTGATAACATAATTTAATCCTCCTCCATATCTATTTCTATACCATCTTTAAAGGCCCTAGACCAAGTAGATACATAAGAACCACTTGCCCATTCAACCATTATTATTTCTTCATCTTTCTTTAGGTTTACAACTGCTAGCGGGCTTCCCTTAATATTTTTATCTTCTAATTCATATATTAAAAGCTTATCGTTAAATGTAATAAATGCTAGTCTCCCTGTTGGCGCTGTATAAGCATCAGTAATAAAAGGGAAGTTACTCTTTAAATCCTTCCAAGGAATAAGCAAAGTATCATAATTTAATAATTTTTTATTTGGACTTAATGATAATTTAAAAGTAGTTCCATCATTATCTAAATCATTAGTCATTATCTTACTGTTAAGTGTCCATCTCCCATCACTTCTTTTGAGAGTAAAATTAGTATAATCTATTGTTGAAACTACATCACTTTTATTATTATTTAAAGCATTTACAGCTTCATTAAAATCTTTTTTATATTTTTCTTTAGCTTCGCTTGAAAATATTTCATCTATACTGACTCCTACATTAGAGTTAATATTATCAACTGGAATAGTTTGATATGATGTGAAAATATTATTAAAGTTATTTCCTTCATATTTTTCTATTGAAATATAATCATTAGAAATGAAATTAATATTCTTATATACATTTTGGTCAGTATTAAATACAAAGCTATGTTCTTCAACTTTTCCATCTAAAGGCTTTGCAGTAAAGTATTCTATATGTTTATTATCCTTACTATATATATCTTTTTCAATTGTCCATATTCCATTTAGCCTTGGAAATATAATATTATCTTTTTCCATAATAGGTTGTAGCTTCTGATCCTTAAAGGATACCCATATTGTTCTATATTCCTCAGTGCTATAATCACCATTTTCCATTAATATTCTTGGAGTTTTTAAGGTTATCATAGCTCCTACATCACTATTATAATCTTCATTAAGTATTTCTGCTTCTATTTTTCCCTTTGAATAGTCTAAATCCTTAGGTTCTTTATCTTCTCTCGTTAGTTCAATTAACATACCTGAGTAAAATAAATATCCACTATCGTTACCTAAATCAAAGAATTCTCCCACTATACTATTAGAGTCAATAATTGAAACAATATTTAATTTTGAAGTATTATCAATAACATCCTTAACCTTTAGGTTTAGTTCATATGATAATATATAATTTTCATCAACTACCTTTAATTTAAAACTTGGATTAGAGTACTCCTTATTAAAGATAGAAATTTTCTTATTAGAAATACTTATAAAATCTCCTATTTGGTTTAATAATACATCTTTATTCTCTATTTCTTCATCTAATATATCAATATTGATTATTTTCCAAGTACCATCAATTGACAGCCCTTCATTCTTAGGTGCCTTTATAGATTGTGTATCTTTTCCATCTACTTTACTACAACCTACTATTAAAGTAAATAATAATATTAAAAGCAAAACTCCACTTCTCTTTAATGCCTTCATATTATTCCTCCCTTATAATAGGAATAATAACTTCAACCTTAGTTCCTATTCCTAGCTCACTATATATATTAAATTCTCCATTATGGAGTTGAATAATCTCATCGCAAATAGATAGTCCTATACCATTTTGTGATTTTGAATTTTTTCCTTTAAAAAACTTTTCTTTTATCTTAGGTAAGTCTTCTTTAGATATTCCACTTCCATCATCATTAATTACAAACTTAATTTTATCTTCATTTTTATAGACATCAAATTCAACTTTTCCACCAGGTTTATTAAATTTGAAGGAGTTATCTAAAATATTTATAAACACTTGTTTCATCCTATTAACATCAGCATATATAAACTCATCCACATTATTTTTAATAATTAATGCTATATTTTCCTTCTTAGCCCTTGGTATCATAAATGATTCTATATGACTTATAAGGTCTTTTATATTAAATTGTTTTTTCTCTAAAGTTACCTTATCATTAATAAGTCTTGAGAAGTCTAGTAACTCTTCCACCATTAGAGACAATCTATCAGTTTCCTTTTCTATTATTTCAAATCCTAGCTTCAATGTTTCATCATCTGTTTCGCTACTATTTAAAGTTATAGTCCATCCCTTTATAGCTGTAAGTGGTGTTCTAAGCTCATGAGATACTGAAGATATAAATTCATTTTTAAGTTGCTCTCTTTTAGATATTTCATTGGCCATAAAATTAAGAGTATTAGATAATTGCCCTATCTCATTTTCTTTATTAATAGCACTTCTAACACTTAAATTTCCACTCCCCATCTTTTCAGCAACTTTATTTAAATACTTTATAGGTTCAATTATGCTATTAGCTAAAATTATACTTAATACTACTCCCATAATAAGTACTGCAGCAGAAATACTTATAAATATAAACATTATATTTGCTATAACACCGTCAATCTCTTCTAATGAAGTAATAAACCTTAATATACCTACTACTTCTCCATCTACTTCTAATGGATATGATACTGCCATAACCTTATTGTTATAATAACTTACCCTTCCTACCCACCTTGATATCTCTCCTTTTAAAGCCTTAGCTACATCTGGAGAATTACTATAATTAAAGTCATCTACTCCTATCGAATCCATAAGTAGATTCCCTTTTGAGTCAAATATTTCTACCTGTGCATCATTTTCATTCCAAAAAGCATCAACATTATCATAAATATTTTCTACTAACGTTTTAGAAGAAAAATACTTATTATAAAAGCTTACTGATACATCCATCCTGCTTTTTAGTAAATCCTCAGTATTATCATAGTAATATTTTCTTATAAATATCATAAGTAATATATTAAGTAAAACAACTGTTGAAAAAATTATAATAACTATTCCTCTAAGTAATTCATTTTTTATGCTTTTCATACTCTTGACTTCCACCTATATCCTATACCCCATATAGTTTCTATATAACTTGGATTAGAAGGATTATCTTCAATCTTCGCTCTAAGCCTTCTAATATTAACATCAATAATTTTTACATCTCCAAAATAATTTTCTCCCCAAACTAGATCCAATAACTCATCTCTAGAGAAAGCTTTATCTGGATTTTCTAAGAATATTTTCATAAGTAAAAATTCTTTAGGAGTAACATCTATTTCCTCGCCGTTTTTAATGACCTTTTGTGAATATAAATCTAATACAAAAGGTCCGAGCTCCAGCTTACTCTTTCCTTTTTTATCTCCACTAATTCTTCTAAGTAGAGCCTTAACTCTAAGAACTACTTCCAAAGGATTAAAAGGTTTAACAATATAATCATCTGCACCATATTCTAATCCCATTATCTTATCCATGTCCTGGCCTTTTGCAGTAAGCATTACTATTCCCATATCAGGAAAATCACTTCTAAGTTTGCTACATACCATAAATCCATCTATTCCTGGAAGCATTACATCTAATATTGCCACTTGAGGTTTCATTGACTTAGCTAACTTTATTCCTTCTTCTCCAGTAGCCGCCTCTATAACTTCCAAATCATTTCTTTGTAAATTTATCTTTAAAAATCCTCTTATGCTATCTTCATCTTCAACTAATAATATTCTTTCCATACTAACACCTCAAAATTTATATTATAAGAATTAAATTGTTCTTCTACAAATAGATTTATAAATAAATTATACCCTATGTAATAAATAATTAGAAAGGACTAATAAAAATTAATAAAAAACTCAGGACACCCCTGAGTTTTTATACAGTAATAATAGCTTCTAAATTATAAATACTACTAACACTTTAATTATTCCCTATTTTAAAGTTCTAAATTCAAAACCTTCTCCTCTTAAATAATCAATAGCACTTTGTAAGTAATCCACAGTACCTTTTTTCATATCTGTATCATGCATTAAGACAATTACAACATCTTGATCAAGAACTGTTTCTTGAAGATTCTCTAATAAAACTTCTTTAGGCTTATCATAACCTTCAGCATCCCCATTTAGTGAATTCCAATCTACTTGTATTATGCCTCTATTTTCTAATTCTACATCTAAAGCAGCAGTTCCATTCCAACTTGAATGTCCCCCTGGTAATCTAATTAATCTTGTAGAAAAATCCTTACCTAGCTTGTCCTTTAATAACTTATCATTTTTTTCAAAATCATTTAAAAATGCTTGTACATCAACAGTTCTATTTGGATAAAGAATTGAATACTCATGGGAATAACCATGACTTGCTATAGCATGTCCCTCTTTTGCCATCCTTTTTAATATTTCCTCTGACCTAGGATTTCTTTCTATTGAGCTTCCTAAAGTAAAAAATGTTGCTTTAATGTCATTTGCATTTAAAATATCTAGAATCTTTTCTGTTGAATGTTCTGATGGTCCGTCATCAAAAGTTAAATATGCAATTTTTTTATTATCTTCTCTATAGAAGTTCCATTTATACATAGTTTCTGGAACAACAACTGATGCATCATCTGCATTTATATCTTCTTCTAAGGCTAGGTATCCTGAATTATCTAAAGGCATATTATTTTCAATATCTAAATCATCTTCATTTTCCTCACCCTCTATATCTTTATTAATAACATCATCACTTTTACTATCATTTTCTGCTGTCTCTTTTTCATCAGAATTATTATCAATTATATCTGCTTTCGTCTCAGTAATATCATGTCTGAATTTATTTACAAAAGTAAAAATTGCAAAAGTGCTTATAAATAAAATTGTGAGGAATAGTATATATTTCTTCATATATTTCACTTTCTTGCTTCTTCTAGTTGTACTTCTTCTTTTCATAGTTTTCATCCCCTAATCTTATTTTTAATAAATTCATTAATATCCAATTTAATTTTCTCTCGTTATATATCTATAATATAATTATACAAAACAATATTAGACTAATCTTTACAATATGCTGAATAATAGTTACGAAAAGGTTACAGTTTTCTATTAAGTAACAATTTCTAATTTAATACACCTTTATTTTTTATCTATCTTATAAATAAAAAAGAGTTTTATAACAATAGACATAAATCTACTCTTATAAAACTCTTAAAATTAAAATGGCTCCGTGGAGAGGATTCGAACCTCCAACCTATCGGTTAACAGCCGAGTGCTCCACCATTGAGCTACCACGGAATACTATAAATTAATTTTAAAATTAAATTGGCTCCGCGAAGAGGATTCGAACCTCCAACCTATCGGTTAACAGCCGAGTGCTCCACCGTTGAGCTATCGCGGAATATTTACTACATTAGTTATTATATCAACTTTTAC
>NZ_JAWGSV010000078.1:0-12721 GCF_032552055.1 Clostridium sp.
GAAATGCTGAAAAGGTAATTAACTAATTCAAAATTTGAATAATCAGTTATCTCTTCCATGCTTAATACGTAACCTTAGCTAAGGAGAAATTATGTTAGATCAAAAAACAATAGATATAATTAAGAGTACAATTCCAGTTTTAAAAGTTCATGGAGTAGATATAACAACTACATTTTATAAGAATATGTTTGAAAAAAACCCAGAAGTAGCACCTTTATTTGATATGGATAGACAATCATCAGGAGAACAGCCAAAAGCTTTAGCTATGTCTATATTAGCTTCTGCTCAAAACATAGACAACTTACCTGCAATAATGCCAGTGGTAAATAAAATAGCTGAGAGACACTGTAACTCTAATGTTAAACCAGAGCATTATCCTATAGTTGGCAAACACTTACTAGATGCTATAAAAGAAGTCTTAGGTGATGCTGCAACAGATGAAATTATAGATGCTTGGGGAAAGACTTATGGAGTTCTTGCTGAAATATTTATAGATGTAGAGAAGAAAATATATTCTTCAAAATAAATAAAAAGATGAAATTCACTTCTCTGAATTTCATCTTTTTTCTTTATTTTTATTTTATTGATATATTACTATCTTGCATATTTAACAATTATATCTCTTAGGATTTCTGCTACTTCTTTACCTGCCTTATCATTATAATACTTTGCAAATCTTTCATCTGCTACATACATTTCTGCTAATCCAGCATGAGCTTCTTTAGAGTAGCTAGGCCATGAGAAACAAAGCCACTTTTTATGATTTTCATATACTTTCTTAGCTTCTTCTGAATCTAAATCACCACTATCAGATACCTTTAATAGATTCTCGAAGACTTCAGATTCCAACCTTTGCATTTCATTAAAATCTTCTTCACTTAAATTCATGAACTTTTTATTAGATGCTTCTACTGTCTCTTTACCATATTTATCTCTAATTTCTTTTCCATACTTTTCTTCGTTTTCTTTTAACTTTTCCTTTTTAAAACCTTCAAACTTTTCTTTATTAGACATACTTATTTCCCCTTTCTTATATTCAATAGTTTTTTCTACAGTTAAAATCAATTGATCAAGTTGATTTCTCCTAGAAATGAGGCTTTCTCGATGTTCAATTAATGATTGGCAAATGTTAAAGTTAGGGTTAGCAATTATATTTTGAATGTCCTCAAGTTTAATATCCATTGATCTATAAAGTAAAATTTGTTGCAGTATATCTATTTCTTTTTCTCCATAGATTCTATATCCTGAAGAATTAACTCTACAAGGCTTTAATAAACCAATTTCGTCATAATACCTAAGAGTTCTAGTGCTTACACCTGCCATCTCAGCTAGCTTTTTAATTGTATATTCCATCTTCATTCCTCCTTACAACTTAATAATAATCCTTTACGTTGCGTTAATGTCAATAAGTTTTTTATTTTTTTCAAAATAAATTACAAACTTTCAACTAATGAAATTATTAATTTCAATTAAGATGTTATACTAATCTTACAAATAATATTATAGAGGAGATATTTTATGAAAAAATTAGATTTGCATATGCATTCATATTTCAGTGATGATGGAGAGTTTAGTCCTGAAGTAATAATTGATAAAGCTATTGAAAATGGTTTAAATCTTATTTCAATTACAGATCATAACTCTGTAAAAGCCAATTATGTTGCTTTAGAATATATTAATGGAAAAAATATTTCATATATACCTGGAATTGAAATTGACTGCCAGTACAATGGACTAAATCTACATCTTTTAGGATATAATTTTGATTTTACTAAAAGCTGCTTTGCTGATTTAGAAGAAAATATAATCAAGGAAGAGCAAAAAGCAGGAATAAAGAGAATAGAAAAAATTAAAGAGGCTACTAACTTATATTTAGATGCTGAAGATGTATTAAATAAAGCTACAAATGGAATAATACCTGGTGAGTTAATTGCAGAAGTATTGCTAGAAGATGAAAGAAATAAAGATTCAGAAATACTAAACCCATATAGGGCTGGTGGAAAAAAAAGCGATATGCCTTATGTTAATTTTTATTGGGATTACTTTTCTCAAGGAAAACCAGCTTATGTTCATATAGAATATATTAGTTTATCAGAAGCTATTAAAATGATAAAAGATAATGGTGGAATAGCAATTATAGCTCATCCTGGAAACAATTTAAAAAACAATTTAAACATCATTAATGATTTAATTGCAGAAGGAATTGATGGTATTGAAGTATTTAGTTCATATCATTCAAAGGAAACTATAGACTTTTTCTATAATAAAGCTATAAAGAATAAGTTGTTAATTACATGTGGAACAGATTTTCATGGTAAAAATAAACCTAACATTGAATTAGGTGAATTTGAATATGAAATAGGAAATTATTTATGTAAGAACCCTGATTTAATATTTGGTAACTAGAATTTATATATTCTACCTTAGGATAAGTTGTTTTCTTTAAAAAGATTCCTTGTAAGGGTATTTTAATAGTGCTATAATTATAATCCATTTAATGTTATATACATTTAAAGTAAATATTATTTTTATTATTAAGGAAAGTGTCAGGTGAAATTTATGATTGATGCAAAACTATTAGTCGAAAAAGCTTATGAAGCTCAAAAGTTTTCTTATACTCCTTACTCTAACTTTAATGTTGGTGCAGCACTACTTGGTACAAATGGTAAGATATATCTAGGCTGTAATATAGAGAATGCAGCTTTTACTCCAACTAATTGCGCTGAAAGAACTGCTTTTTTTAAGGCTGTATCTGAAGGTCAAAAGGATTTCCTTGCAATTGCAATAGTAGGAAATAAAGCAGATGCTGAAGAAACTGATTATTGTGCTCCTTGCGGAGTTTGCAGACAAGTAATTGCTGAGTTCTGCAATCCTAAAACCTTTAAAATTTATCTTGCAAAAAATAAGGATGAATTTAAAGAATATACCCTAGAAGAACTTTTACCTTTAGGATTTACAGGCAAGGATTTAGATTAATAAAGTTTTTATAGATATATAAGCAAAGGCAGTGTACCCAATACCCTGCCTTTTAAAATACCCTATATTCTTATCTTATCAATTACTTTAGTAACATCCTCAGAAATACTTTTCATTTCTCTTAAATGTTCATAACATAATTTAATATTCCCCTCTTTAAAAGCTTTAACTCCTTCTCCAACTTTAATTACGAGATATTTTTTGCTTTTTATAATTCTATATACTTTTATTAATTAAAGTTACTAGCAAAGTAACTTACTAAATCAACGATCCAATTTTTTATATTAGGATATTCTTCTTTAATTACTCTTTTAATTTCTTCCTTAGATGATTCTAATGATAAAGCCCTTAATCCATCTACTCTATTCCCTATAGCTATATTAGCTTTGGCATAATCACCTATTGCTATATCTGAGGCTATTGCTCCACCTCCTACAGCATACTTCCCAATAGCTAATGCTCCAGCTGAGAAAACACCTATAGATATAGCTCCTATTGAAAAAGCTCCGATTGCAATAGCCCCTACTCCAAGTAGCAATCCTATGGCTATTGCAGCAATACTAACTAAACCTATTGATAATACCCCAAAACTAAAAATACCAAAAGATAAAAGTCCCACAGATACTACTCCACAAGATATATTCCCTATGGCAATTATCCCCTTTGCCTTCTTAATTCCTCTTCCAAGATTTATATGAACTAGAGGCAATCCAAATAACGTTCTTTTACTCTTATATTCATACTCAATTCTATTTGAACCCAAATTAATTACTATTTGAGTATTCTTACTATCATCACTTGTATTTTTTCTATCACTATCGTCAATTTTATTGTTATTAAATGAGCCTTGTAAAATATCATATTCATCACTATCTTTAACTAAACTATCAATGGTAACATTATAAATTTCTGATAGTAAAATAAGCTTATTTAAATCAGGTGTTGATTGTCCAGATTCCCACTTAGAAATTGCCTGTCTAGATATACCTAATCTCTCTGCCAACTCTTCTTGAGATAAACCATTTTTCTTTCTTAACAATTGTAATTTTGCTGATAAATTCATTTGCCCCACCTCCTATAGAAATTATATAAAAGTGGGGCAATTTTATCTACCAACTAGCCATTTCTTTTTGTCAACTATTAGTTGCAACTAGCTAAAATACTATATTTTCTTTTAATTTATTTCTTTAAAGTAACAAGGGTTAATTTTTTATAATGATTTCTAATTCTATAGTATTATTGGTTAAGTACTCCTCTTCTTAAATATATTAAGTATTTCTAAAATGGAGAAAATGGACCTATTGGGTAGAATGGATATGGGTAAGGTATTGGGAATACCCTAAAAATCGAGTTAAAAGGAAAGCCCCTTCGTCTGAAACGTCTATGCCTTCTCATTTTCCTTGGTCTATTAAACTGTCTTTGAGTATTATATTGACCTTGATCATCGTCATCATCATATAATATATCCTCTCCAACCATCATCATTACACCATTAGAATCTACCTTGTCAATAACTCCATCAAACGAAGTACCATCTTTCATTACTAAAATAATATGGTAGTCCATTAAGTTTTTACATTCATCAAATAACTCCTGTAAGTTATTATTCTTATCATCTCTGTCATAGTTCAACTATATCACTTCCTTTCTAATAGTATGATATTCATTGCTAATAAAAGGGACACTATTGAATTAAATCTATTTTATTAATTAAAAAATAAAGAATCTTTAATAATAAAAGAGAAGGACCAAACTAGTCCTCCTTTATTTCATCTGCCATTTGCATATTTTATTTTGTATAACATCTATTACCTTAAACATAATCATTCCCAAAATACTTATTAAAATTATTCCAGCATACATCCCCTCATAATCAACCTCTATCCAAGAATTCATAATATAAAAACCTATTCCATACTTGGTTGCATACTTGTATTTAGATGCTTTTAGAGTCAGTTCATTAAATAATATTTTTATAAAATGAGAATAAGTCATATGATTGAATTTAAATTATTTAAAAATTATTAGTTAGTTTTGAATCTTCAATAATACAGGTATTGAAGATTTAAATTAATCCAAAGTGCTTCATTGCATGATAAAACCCATCGTTATCAACATCATCTGTTACATAGTCACACATATCTTTAACCTGCTTAGGAGCATTACCCATAGCTATGCTAGTAGTAGCGTACTCCAACATCTCGATATCATTATAGTCATCACCAATAGCATATATATCTTCCTTATTAACTTTATAATGTTTTAGAATAACTTCCATTCCACCCTTTTTTGAAACTCCTTTTTCACATATCTCTCCACCAGCAAATAATTTACTTAAAGAAAGTGGAACACATTTATATTTTTCACCTAGATCTCTTTCCAAATCATCATAGGAAATAGGGCATTCCCCTCCATCATATAATATATCTGCAGCATAATAATGTAACTTATTAATATCTATTTCCATGGCATCGTCAACTTCCTTAGTTCTACTTGATACCTTTTCTAGCATTGCTTTATACTTGCTATACTCCTCTATAGTTACAGTTTTTTTATCCGGTAATTGAAATAATCTTAGATATTTTTCTTTATATCCTTTTTTAATATAAATATAGTCATTAGCTTCTAAATTATATAAGACATTATGTTTATCAAAGTAATCTAATAACTCCTTTTGGCTTTCTTTAGACATTGGCCTTGAATACACTATTTCATCTCCTATTACAACTACTCCTCCACCAGAGCATATTGTATTTCCAAAGTTCATATCTTTAAGAACACCATCTATAGCAGGTATAGCTCTTCCCGTACTTAATACTAATATATGTCCATTCTTTTTTAGCCTCTTGAAAGCTTCCACAGTTAGTAGCGATATATTGTTTCCTTTAACTATTGTCCCATCTGCATCAAAAAATATAATTTTATTATTCATAATACTTTCCTCTCTCTATTTACCCTTATATATTTCTATATTAACTTTAACACTTGGAGTTGACTCTAAGTCAAGTAATCTTAAAAAATAAAGCTAACCATAAGCAAATATAATAATTGCTTAAAGCTAGCTCTATTAGTTATTAATTAATATCTATATTAAAATTCTGTTGTGCCAAACTTACCATTTCTAAGATCATCATAAGCTTCATACAGCTCTTCCCTTGTATTCATTACAAATGGTCCATATGATTCAATTGGTTCATTTATAGGTTCACCACTTAATACAACAAATAATGAATCTTCAGTTAGTGATTCAACTAGGATATCTCCTTCTTCATTATTAAATATAACAAAGTCTCTTTCCTTAGCTATTTTATCTCCATTTACCTTGACATCTCCTTTTAATACCATTATTCCAGTATTAAAGTTATTAGGCTCATTTAATGTTATTTTCCCTTTATTTTTTAAATTTACATTGTAAAGATTTATATTAGTAAATGTACTAGCTGGTCCCTTAACTCCTTGAACTTCTCCAGCAATAATACTTATTTCTCCTTGATTATCTTCTAGCTTAATAGCTCCCATATTTTCTTTTAATAAAGGTTGATACTTAGGTTCTGACATTTTTCTATTAGCTGGTAGGTTAACCCAAAGTTGAATCATATGAAGAGTTCCACCATTCTTGCTAAACTCTTCTTCGTGATATTCCTTATGCATAATTCCAGAAGCTGCTGTCATCCATTGAACATCTCCTGGTCCTATAATCCCATGGTTTCCCTTATTATCATGATGCTCAACTTTTCCATCATAAGCAATTGTTACAGTTTCAAAACCACGATGTGGGTGAGCTCCTACACCACGTCTAACTGGTGATGGTTCATAGTAATGTGGCGCATGATAATCTAAAAGGAAAAATGGTGATAATCTATCCATCCTACTTACCCCTGCTGGTAAGTACTGTGCTACCTTAAAGCCATCTCCAACCATATGTGGCATTGGTCCTCTAAATATATTTTCTATTGATCTATATTGTTTCATTATAAACATCCCTCTCTTAATTCATTAACAATTAAATTTATCACTAATTAGTGATATTTGTTTAAAAATATTATATAAGTTGTTTAGATAACTTATCACCTTAAATAGTTTAAATATAAACTACTTCTATAAAATGTAGAATCTTAATTACAACTTATATATTCTTAAACTTTTTTAGTATATTTTTTAAAGTAATTTTTTCTTCATCACTTAAAATATCAAAAATATTTTTAATATTATTAATGTGATTTGGTAATATACTTTCTATTATGTCCTTCCCTTTATCCGTTATTGATATTATGCAAGATCTCTTATCTTCAGGGTCTATATTTCTTTTTATAAGTCCATCCTTTTCTAAGTTCTTTATAACTACTGTTATATTTCCTGATGTAGTTAACATTTTTTCTATTAACTCACATATTCTCAGGTCACCTTTATTATATAGAGCTTCTAAAACTCCAAATTGAGATATAGTTAATCCACTTTCCTTAATTGTTTCGTATTCACGTTTATGAATTGCATTTTCTGCTCTTGTAAAAACAACTAAAGTAGATAAAGCTAATTTATTTTCTTCAAGTAAATCTTTTATATTATCCATAAATACAATTTATCACTAATTAGTGATATTGTCAATACAGTAATATTTCACAATGTAAAATTAATAATAATTATTGAAATTCAGCTCGTCTGAATTTCTTCCTTTAGTAGGCTTGCATCCCCAAGTTTAAATTATTCAAGGAGTTTTTAACATTAATGATATGTATTAAATTAGAGATTTTATTATAATGAGAAACTACAATTCTTATTTAAGATAGCTAAGATGGCGTTAAGAATTTTTATTGACTGAGCAAAGAGAGTTATAAAAATTTAGCCAGCTTAGATAGCTTAAATTTAGAATTGTATTCGAAATTATTTAAAAATCGGAAAGTTAATACATATCATTATGTTATATTCACATTTTAAAACTATATAGAATTTTTTCTTATTTTCTTTAATGCCTTTTTAGAACCACGGCTTATATCATGCTCTAATTTTCTTTCCTTATAGCTTGTAAATAGCTGATTTAAATCATAACCTTCTGGATATAATTCACTAGCTTTAACATCTAATTTTACTCTTTTATAATTAACTTCTATAAAATCATTTTTGTAAAGGACAACTAAATTATTTAAATCATCTATTTCTTTATATACTATGGCACTATCATTTTTATCTAAAAGAATAACTCTATCTCCAACACAATAGTTATATCTTGCTTCAACAACTTCTAGGTCTTCTTCTCTCTTCTTTATTACTTTGCTAGATCTAATTAAATCATAATTGTAATCCTTAGTTTCTATATACTTTCTTGTTCTTTCTATTATGGAATCTGAAATCCCCATCTTCTTTGAAATATATAAGGCATTACTGTCACCTGTTTTACCAATATGAAGTTTGTATAATGGTTCAAGTGTATCTTTTTTAAATTCCATAGCTGCATTCTCAAAATCAGGATGCCCCTCAGAGAAATTTTTAATTTCACCATAATGTGTAGTTGCTATTGTAATGCATCCCTTGTGATATAATTCTTCTAATATTGCTACAGCAAGTGCTGCCCCTTCATTAGGTTCTGTTCCACTTCCGATTTCATCAAATAACAATAAAGTAGATTTTGTACTTTGTTTAATAATTTCAGCTAAGTTCTTTACATGTGAAGAAAATGTACTTAAGGCATTTTCTATACTTTGATTATCTCCTATATCAACAAAAAGATTATTAAATACTGAAATTTCAGTTCCCTCTTTAGCTTCTATATGAAAGCCTGATTGTACAGCTAAGGTTATAATGCCTACTGTTTTTAATACTACAGTCTTACCTCCAGCATTCGGGCCAGTAATAATTAATGTTCTATAATCCTCTCCAATCTCAAAATCAAGAGGTACAGCATTCTTAAGCAGTGGATATTTACCTTTTACTATTTTGATATATCCATAATCATTTAACTTAGGCTTTATTCCTGATATCTCATTGCTGTACTTAGCTTTAGCCCAAATCATATCATATTCTGCTATTACTTCTATATTTATTTTTAAATCTCTTATCCTTTCATTAATCATTTCAGTAAGCATTCCAAGTATCTTATATTCTTCAATGCTTTCTTCTATTTTTAAATTAGCTAATTCAGAAGTATATCTTGATATTACTTCAGGCTCCATAAAAACTGTAGTCCCTTTAGATGAAGATTCTATAATTACTCCCTTAACATAATTTTTATAAGATGATTTTATTGGAATAGTATATCTTCCATTTCTCTTACTTATAAAGAACTCCTGGATATACTTTTTATTATCACTATTCTTTAAAAATTTATCTAATCTTTCTCTTATTTTACCTTCACATTCATCTATAAGTCTTCTTACTTTTTTAAGTTCTTTACTAGCATTTGAATCTACTATAGAACCTCTTATACACCTATTTATTTCTTCTTCTATATAGCTTAAATCTGTAATACTCTCTCCATAACTACTTAATGTAGGAGCATAACCTTCCTTATCTTTCATAAATGTTTTTATCTTATTACATCCTCTTAAGAAATCAGATATCATAGTTAAATCTTCAGGATCTAAGGATGAACCTTTTTCTATTTTTTCAATATGAGGCGCTATATTAAATATTCCGCTTAAAGGTATATGATATGAAGCTTCTAAAAGTCTTCTTCCTTCTGAAGTTTCATCTAATCTTTTATTTACAATCTTTATATTACTACTTGGCTCAAGCTTATCTATCAATGACTTTCCTAAACCACTTATACAATATCCTTTGACTATTTCTTTTAGCTCATAATAATTTAATTTTTCTAATGTTGTTTTATCCATTTTTATTTTCCTTTCTTGCATTAGATACATACAAGTCACGAAATCTAGATAGATTTCATATTTTAAACCCCTTAAAAATATAAAAAGCTGCGGATACTTCCACAGCTAAAAATTCAATCATAAAGAAAGGTATACTATACCCCTTGTAATTTCATTCGCGGACTTGTATCAATATAGTCTAATTAATTCCACAACAAATAAAGGTTATAAAACCTTCTCTTTTTGGAATCAATATTAAGTTAACTATTTGATACTAAACACTCACAAACTTCCCTCACTTCTTTTTGAAATCTATCTTCTCTAATATATTCTAAGAACTGCTATATTGTCAATTATTTTTATATACCAATTCTATCTTATTACTCAAGTATTAACTAAAACTCTACCAATAACCTTGCTGGCCATGCATCTATACCCTCTACTTTTATTGGCAAGCAATACACCTTAAAGTTAGACTCAGGTATCTTATCTAGGTTAGTAAGATTCTCTATAGAGTACTTACCTTCTCTTCCTAAAAACCTATCTATTTCTCCATGGAGTCTTCCTTTTCCTAAACCTAAAGCATCTATTCCTATCATATTAACCTTTTTACTAGATAAATATTCTATTACACTAAAAGAAATATCAAGATGATTATTATATTTTTCATCATCTTCTAAATACTTATCCCAGTTTGTTTGGAAGAAAACATAGACTCCTTCCTTAACTATAGATAAATCTAAGTCTTCTAATGTAACTTCTCTATCTGTTATATGAGATACATCAAACTTTATTCCTTCAGCTATTAGTCTATCTTCACTTATATAGGCATCTGCTGACATTACATCTATATGGGTTCCCATATTATGAACATCACAAGAAAAATTAGTAGTAATATATGAACTACCACTTTTACTTTCCCTAGTTACCTTTTCAACCTTTAAAGGTGCAGAACCATCTCTGTATTCCTTACCTATCTTAGTTACTTGAGTAATATCTACTATCATTTATTGCCCCCCCTTATTTATTATTACTTATTTTACCACTTATAAAGGAACAAATAAATTATAATTTAATACATCTTCATTATAATCATCACTTAAGGTCTTTGGTCCACAATAAATTAAAAACAATTCACAAATTACTGTTAATAAAACTCTAATAATACTTTTCATAAGTCCCCTCATCTTAGAAATAATTATACTTACCTTAGAAATATCATCATCAAAATTAATAAGAGCCATTACTGTATACTTTTATACAATAATAGCTCTTAAAATTATTTCTCTATATTTAATTAACAAATACAAGTTTTTCTCTTCTTACCTACTCTATTCATAGAAATTATCTTTTCTATATACTCCTCCGCTACTGGAACCTTACAGCCCTTTGTTGCTAACTCAACTTTAACCTTACCTATGTTCTTAGCAACCTCTAGAGCCCTTTCATTTAATTCCTTTATATATGAACCTACACTTATTACAAAAGAATTCATACTATATCTAACCATATTTTTATTACTATGAATATTTGCTTCAATGCTATTTAAAAGTTCTTTTATTTCTTCTATATCAATTAATTCATCTTCAGTAATTGATATATAATTTGATATTGTACTCCATCCACAGCACTGAGCAATCTCATTATCTTGTTGTATCCAATTTCTTGCAAGCTCTAATGCGAAATCACTTTCTGCTACTATATTAGAAACTATAGATGTAGCAATAGCTGTACAATATGCTTTATCTAACCAGCCTTCCAGTTCATCTTTACTCATACTTTTAGGATTTATTGATAACCCTGCTAGATACATAGCATCATAGTTACCTGTATTATATAATTCCTTTGCTAGCTCATCATTTTTCTTAACATACTTAACTAGCTTTTTAAGATCACCTATCTTAGTGCCAAAGAATGGCTCTTGTATTCCATGTTTAATTAATACATTCTTAATTGATTCAGAACCTAACGCTTTTAACTTTTCCATCATTACATCAAGATCTAAATCATTACTATCTACATTATTTTTAACTTCTTTACTGTTAATATTAACACCCCTCTTCTATTTTAAATATTATTTATTAGGTAAAAATATAGAAAAAGTAGAACCTTTAGTGCTAGATTTAACTTTAATATATCCGCCTTGATTTGATATTACATCTTATTTAATTTAAAGTCCAAAAATCCCTTTAATAATAAACCAAATAACTGGAATAAGTAATGAAGGAAGCATATTCAATGTTTTACAATCCTTAATATTTAGTATGGATAAACCTGAGCTTGCGATTAAAAATCCTCCTATAACTGATATTTCAGTCAGAAGTTCAGGGGTTAAAAATCCAGATAATAATCCTGCAGATACATATATGAATCCCTGCCATAAAAATAATACAACTGCTGAAATTGCAATTCCAATTCCATAGGTAGATGCTAAAACTATAGATGTTACAAAATCTAAAGTAGCATTTGTAAATAAATATGTATTATCTCCATTTAATGCACTCTCCATAGGTCCTAATATAGATAATGTGCCAATACAAAATAGTAAAATTGCTGTAGATAATCCTTGTCCTAAATTACTAGAAGTATACTTACTAGATAAATTATTAAATTTCCCTTCAAGATTAATAATTGTACCTACTAAGCTTCCAATTGCAAGACTTAAAATAAACAATACCGGATACTTACTATTTGGCATATTTGATACAATTGAATTAATTCCAAGACCAGTTGCAGCTAATCCCATAGCCGTAAAGAGAGCTCCTTTATATTTTTCATTAATTCCTTTTTTCACTACAAAACCTATAATGCTTCCTGCAAGTATAGCTCCTGTGTTAGTAATAGTTCCTATCATTATATATACGTTACCTTTCAATAAATTTTATTATTACTAATTTTATAGATTAGTAATATATATTCTATTTTTTATTATACTAATT
>NZ_JAWGSV010000079.1:0-12514 GCF_032552055.1 Clostridium sp.
ATTTACAGCAAAGAACATTGATACTAGTGCTATAAGAAAGCAAATTGATGAATATATATATCTTTCTTTTCCTACTCTATATAAGGAAAATCTTATTGCCCATAAAGCCATAGTAATGCTTACTCCTATTTGCAATGGCTGATAGGAATTAAAACTTGGCATACTATTTATGAAATGATATGTTGTTAAAAAAGTCAGGACTATTACTGCACTAGTTACTATTGAAGATAAAGTGCATATTAAGGTAAGTCCATCCTTTACCCCAAATTTTTTCATTTTCATTACTCCTTTATTAGGCCTTCAAATTCCTCTTCATTTAATACCTTAACTCCAAGTTCAACAGCCTTAGTTAATTTTGATCCTGCTTCTGCTCCTGCAATAACATAATCTGTTTTCTTACTTACACTTCCAGATACTTTGGCTCCTAGTCCTTCTAGCTTTTCTTTTATTTCTCCTCTAGAATACTTCTCTAAAGTACCTGTAACTACTACAGTTTTTCCTTCAAATACACTAGCTATTACTTCTTTTTCTTCATATCTTGGATTTACCCCAAGGCTTAATAATTCTTCAATAGTAGTAATAGATTTTTCCTCACTAAAGAATCCAAGCACACATTGTGCAACTATATCACCAACATCTTGAACAGAAACTAACTCTTCAAACTTAGCATTCTTTAATCCTTCTAAAGATTTAAATTTATTAACTAAATCTTTTGCAGTCTTTACACCAACATTAGGTATTCCTAAAGCATATATAAACCTATATAATTCACATTCTTTACTTCTTTCAACTGCATCTAAAAGATTTTGTGCTTTCTTAGGTCCAAACTTATCTAAAGTTAATAATTCTTCCTTATTTAACTTATATAAGTTTGCAATAGACTTCATATCTAACTTTTCAAATAATTGCTCTGCTGTTTTTTCAGAAAAGCCTTCAATATTCATAGCATCCCTTGAAGCAAAATGAACTATAGTCTTAACCATTTGTGGCTTACATGATAAAGTATTTTCACAGAAATAATGAACACCATTTTGTATTAAATGAGCCCCACATGCTGGGCATAATTCTGGTACTAATATTTCTTCAGTACCTTCTAAAGACTCATTTACTACTCCCATAATTTCAGGGATAACATCATTAGATCTTCTAACAAATACTTCTGCTCCTAATCTAACACCTTTTCTTCTTATATCATCAATGTTATTTAAAGTAGCTCTTTTTACTGTTACTCCTGCAAGCTCTACAGGTTCTAAAATTGCAGTAGGTCCAACTCTACCACTTCTACCAACATTCCATTCAACATCTAGTAATTTAGTAGTAGCTTCTTGAGCTTCAAACTTATAAGCAATTGCCCATTTTGGGAATTTCACTGTATAGCCCATAAGTTCTCTAGTCCTTATATCATCTATTGCAATTACTACTCCATCAATATCATAGTTTAAATCAAATCTTATATCATTTATATAAGCAATTTCCTTTTCTATTTCTTCTAAAGTAGTACAATACTTAACATAATCATCCATTGGCAAGCCCTTAGACTTTATAAAATCTAACATTTCTTCATAAGTCTTAAAAGGACTTCCTTCCTTATATCCTACATCATAGAAAAAGGCTGATAAGTTTCTTTTTGCCGTTTCTTTTAAATTTAAATTTCTTAAAGCCCCAGCTGCACCATTTCTTAAATTTTTAAGTGGCACTTCTGAATTTTTATTATAATTTTCAAAGGCTACTGTAGTCATTATGGCTTCGCCGTGAACTTCAAAAATATCTTCATTATTTATCTTAAGAGGAATTGATTTTATAGTTTTAACTTGAGCTGAAACTTCTTCACCAACTTCTCCATTTCCTCTAGTAGCCGCTGCAACTAATACTCCATTTGTATCATAAGTTAAATTAATAGTTAATCCATCAAATTTCTTAGTTAAAACATATCTTGGACTTGGAAGATTTTCTCCCCTTAAATTCATTTCATTAATAAACTTTAAATTTCTATTATGCCAATCTCTTAACTCCTGAAAAGTTTGAGCCTTATCTAAACTCCAAAGTCTAGCCTTATGAGTATATTTTGTAAAGCCTTCTAATACCCTATCTCCAACTCTTAATGTAGGTGAGTATGGAAGTACATAATTTATTTCCTCTTCAAGAGCCTTAAGCTCATAATATTTCTCATCATATTCTTTATCTGAAACTGAAGGGTTATCTAAAGAATAATATTCATAAGCATATCTATTAAGTTCTTCTACTAATTCTTCAATTCTTTTCTTTTTATCCACTTATAAACACCTCACTCTAATTAATAATGTCAATTGATAATTATTGAAATAATTCATCCAATATTAATTATAAAATTTGAAATTAAAAATTAAGAATGAAAAATGAAAAATTATTGAAATAATTCAGGCAAGCTGAATTATAAAATCCCCTGGCAGTCTTTAAGACAGCACAATTAATGATTAAAAACTCTTTAATCTCAAAAACTCCCAAAGGAGTTTTATCCTCAATTTTTCATTCTTCATTTTTCATTCTTCATTGTGCTCCAGCACTTCTATGCTAGTTCTAAATTCGCCACTGATAATAGTAGTATTTTTATTCCTTGATTATCAAAGGCTATAGTAACCTTCTTATCACTTCCTGAATTTGCAATAGCTACTACTGTACCTACTCCAAACTTACTGTGTTTTACTTTTCTTCCTATAGTAACTTCATCGCTAGATACTGAACTTTGAGTGCTTTGAATCTTAGGTTTTGACATAGCATTAGAGCTATTTCTTAAACTATGAGGATTATTATAATTATTTCTTGCTTGGAACATACTACTTCTATTTTCAGTTCTTGATGCTAAAGATTCTCCTGATACATATTCCTTAAGATCAGACTTAATTTCATTTATAAAATCTGATTGAGCATATGCAACAGTTCTTCCAAATTGTCTTCTAACTTCAGCTGAAGTCATAAATAATTGTTCCTTAGCTCTAGTTATTCCAACATAGCAAAGCCTTCTTGATTCTTCCATTTCAGCCGGATTATCAAAGGATGCCATTCCCGGGAATATACCATTTTCCATTCCTACCATAAATACCACTGGGAACTCTAACCCTTTAGCACTATGAACAGTCATTAAAACTATACTATCAGCATCTTCCTCAAGCTTATCTGTATCTTGAACTAAGGATACTTTTTCTAAGTAAGCTGATAAAGTAGTATCTTCACTACTTCTTTCAAAGTCAACAGCATCTGAAACTAATTCTTTTAAGTTCTCAATTCTACTCTTATCTTCTATTTCTTTTGACTTTTCAAGCTCTGCAATATATCCAGTTTCCTTTAATATCATTTCTATTAAATTAGAAACAGGTAGTACTTCACTCATTTCAACGAACTTTTCCATCATTTCCATAAAGTTTTCTATTCCACCACAGTTTCTAGGTGTTAATGTTGGAATATTTCTAACTGTACTTAACGCATCCCATAAAGGTAATTCATAGCTTTCTGCAAAATCAGATACCTTGCCTACAGTTGCATCACCTATTCCCCTTTTAGGAACATTTATTATTCTCTTTAAGCTTATGCTATCATTAGGATTGGCTAATACCTTTAAGTATGAAAGCATATCTTTTATTTCTTTTCTATCATAGAATCTTGTTCCACCTAAAATCTTATATGGAATATCATTTCTTCTTAAACTTTCTTCAAATATACGTGATTGAGCATTAGTTCTATAAAGAATTGCAAAGTCTTTATACTCTTTCTTTTCTGCATCCTTTATCTTTCTTATTTGTTTTGCAACAAAGTTTCCTTCATCTGCATCTGAATATGCTCTATAAACCTTAATCTTACTTCCAGCTTCTTGTTCTGTTCTTAAAGCCTTGCTTTTTCTATTAGCATTATTAACTATTACAACGTTAGCTGCATCTAATATATTTCCTTTAGAACGATAGTTTTGCTCAAGCTTTATAACCTTAGCATTAGGATAGTCCTTTTCAAAATCTAAGATATTTCTAATATCTGCACCTCTCCATTGATAAATACAGTTATGGACAACTACATTATTAGCTATATAGTTTCTTGCATGGTCAATATTTAAGTCATAAACATATCCACTATATTCTTCTCTTTCTTTTTCAACTATTTTCCCTTCAACTATCTTGCCATCCTTAAAAATAGCAATAGTCATTCCTACTTTTAAGCTACCTACTGGCATAAATCTAAACTCATTTTCCTTAGTTAATTTAGCTTTTCTTATAATATCTAAATTCTTTTCTAATGATAATTTTATTGAAAAATCTTCTGCCTTATCATATTGATTTTCCTTTTGGGCTATAATTTCTTCATTTAAAGAATTAACTACTATATTGTGAGAATAAACCCCTTCACTTGTTTCATCTTCTCCTCCGAAGAAAGTTACATTAATATTTCTTCTTTCTTCACTGTCTTTCTTATTTTCTAATGTAATATAATGAGGATACTTTGAATATAGGTATCTTTCCTCCATTAATTTTTCAGCTGATTCAAAAGTATTAATGCTATTATATAAGTTATTTACTCTATCTTCGCTTACTCCACCATTAACTATACTTGCATTAAATGAAAACTTAGGAACTCCATACTTAATTGAATAAAGCTCTTCATAATAAATTCCATCACTTAATGAATCACAAGTTTTAAGGACCCATAATTTATCTGCTTTTTCCTTAAGCATTTCTTCTCTTAAAATATTAGTGTAGTCTTCTTCAAAGCTACTATCAATCGTAACTTTTCCTACCCTATATCCAACTCCTTCTTTATGCATTAAGTAAACAACAAAATTATTCTTATCACATGTTAATCTAGAAAATGCTATATGATTAGGAGTAGCTTTTATAATATCTCCATCTTCTGTTACAATCTTTATAACAGTTCCAGAATACTCTCTTTTTGAAATATTGTTTATTCTTAAAAGCTTAGTTTCACCCTTTCCAGATGCAACCTTAACTTCATCATTTTCTTTTAAATCTTCTATCTTTACTGTGCCTTTTTCAGTCTCGATTAATGTTCCTTCAACTAAACATTGATCATCATCACCAACAACACAAATATTCTTATGTTTATCAGCAAGTAATCTTATAAACTCATATTGAACCTTATTAGTATCTTGGTACTCGTCCACCATGATATATTGAAACTTTCTTTGATAAAACTCTAAGGTTTCCTTATCCTTCTTAAATAATTCTACTGTTTTAGAAATTAAGTCATCAAAGTCTAATGCATTATTTTCCTTAAGTCTTTTTTGATATAGCTCATAAGCCTCAGCAATCTTCTTCTCTCTAAAATTACTTTCATTTTCTCTCATAAAAGCTGCAGGGCTTTGCATATTATCCTTAGCCTTACCTATTTTACTTATTATTTCTTGCTCGCTAATATCTTTATCATTTATATTTAATGCCTTTATGCATTCTTTTACTAATGTCTTTTGATCTGAAGAATCATAAATAGTAAAACTCTTCTTATATCCAAGCTTCTCTATTTCTCTTCTAAGGATTCTAACACAAGTAGAGTGGAAGGTTGAAATCCACATATCTTCTGCTCTATCACCAATTAAAACTTTAACTCTATCCTTCATTTCCTTAGCAGCTTTATTAGTAAATGTAATAGCTAATATCTTATAAGGAAGTATTCCTAAATCTTCTATCATATGAGCCATTCTATATGTCAGTACTCTTGTCTTACCTGAACCAGCCCCTGCTAATATTAAAACTTGCCCATCAACAGTAGTAGCTCCGTCATATTGTTCTTTATTAAGTAACTTTTTCAAATCCATTTGACTTGCGGACTCCTTTCATACTATATAAGTTGTAATAAATATCCTCTATCTATTTAAATTATATTCTATCTATACTTTCAATTAATATAATTTACTTTCAAAACTTTTTCACTTTAAATAACATAATGCCTCAAAATGCAGATTATTTATTGAAACTTTGATTAATCTTTCCTAAATAACTTTACTATCTTAGCATTATGTATAATAACATATTATATCACATATGTCCTTTATATTCTTGCCTAAAAACCCCTATTACATAATAAGAATAAACAAATTTTAAATGAATTTATTTATTCATTAATTGCTTTTACAGATTTTTTCCCGTCATTTATCCACTATTTATTCTTCCATGCAATATTTGTCATAAATTAAATTAATTCTAATAAAACTCTATATTTTTTCCTGTAATATTACAATACCTATAATTTATATTATAGTAATTTTTTCAATAAAATATATATTTTGGCTATTAAAGCTATAAAAAAACCTTCAAAAAGTTTTCTTCTTACAAACTATAAAAATTTTTCCACAAAGTAAACTTTTACATTTGAACGACAAAAAAACGCAACCCTTGGGGCTAGGTTGCGCTTTAGCAATAAGCAATAAATAAAAAGGGGGCTATTTATTCCTTTTATTTATCCTTGCATAGATATTATAGTGCATATAGATGTAAAATGCAAGGAATTTTGAAAAGATAATTGTAAAATCTTATTGTTATGAATGATTTTATTTCATTTTTACATATTATTCGCTAAAACCCTTTTAAAACTGCAAGTTCCTCATCAGTAAGTTCTCTATATTCGCCTTCTTCTAAGTCTTCATCTAACTTTAATGTACCAAATTCTATTCTTTTTAAATAAACTACTTCCTTACCAACAGCTTCAAACATTCTTTTTACTTGATGGAATTTACCTTCTTGAATAGTAACCTCTACTTCTGACCCCTCATCTGTAGCATTTAATATTTCAAGCTTAGCTTCCTTACAAAGATATCCATCATCTAAGGTAATTCCCTTTTTAAATTTGTTCACATCATCCTCAGTAACTTTCTTGTCTATCTTAGCATAATAAACCTTATCAACCTTCCACTTAGGTGAAATTAACCTATGATTTAACTCACCATCATTGGTAAGGAAAAGTAATCCTACTGTATCCTTATCAAGCCTTCCAACTGGGAAAGGATTAAAAACTTGATGCTCCACTTCTAATAAATCAACTACTGTTTCATCTCTATTATCAACTGTTGCTGAAACCACACCATCAGGTTTATTCATCATTAAATAAATAAATTTTCTATAAAAAATTTCCTCACCATTTACGATGATTCTGTCACTTTCAGGATCTACTTGCATTCCATTATCTTTAACTAATTCACCATTAACTTCTATAAGACCTTTTCTTATAGCTTGCTTGATCTCTTTTCTACTTCCATACCCTAAATTAGATAAAACCTTGTCTAGTCTTTCCATAAAGGCACCTTCTTTCTTCGTTTATTTTGAACTACTACGACTTATTTTATTACTTTATCTTAATTTTAGCAAATGGGGAATGAAAAAAACTCAGAACGCAGTCTGAGTTTTACCCTTAATTTTTTCATTATTCATTTTTAAGTTGCTTCATGATTTTAGTTACGTAGTTTTGTGTTTCTTGTGGCATTTTATATAAATCATCAATTGATTTTACGCCTCTTCTACTTACAGTTCCTGGCCCTGCATTATATGCCATTAAACCCAGTTCTACATTTCCATCATATAAATCTAAATAAGATTTAATATGTTGAACTCCAGCATTTATATTTTGATCGATATCAAAGGGATTTGTAAGTCCATAGGCTTCTGAGTTAAAATCCATTAACTGCATAAGTCCCTTTGCTCCTGCTGATGATACTACATTAGGATCAAAGTTTGATTCATGCTTTATTATTGCAAGTATTAGATTTTTATCTACTCCATATTTAGCGCTATATTTATCTACAGTTGAAAGAATCTCATCCATACTTGCTGATGAAGTACCTTTAAGAGAATCATATAAACTAGATATATCACTTTCATTATCTATAACTAGATTTTCATTACCTATAGATAGGCTTTCACTATCTATTGTTTCACTTTCTGCTTTTGCAATTCTTATTCTTAGTGGAATATCTTCAAGTTTTTGGCCTGCTGATGCTGTAACATAGCTAATGGTAGAATCATCAGTATTCTCTTCTGATGAGGAATTATTAGATAATGATAGGCTTCCATTTTCCTCAATTTGTTTTATTAGTGCTTCATATACTAATTCAAACTCCATACCGTCACCCATGGCTTGCTTAAGCATGTCCTTACTTATTGTTAAAGTTAACATGTCCTCTACCTTAGAAATATTCATCTTTACCCTCCATAAATATCATCACTTGTTTTATATTTTATACTGCAGTTAATATGGCACAAACAGTCCAAATTAAGAATTAAGAATTAAAAATTAAAAATCAAGAATTATTGATGTAACTCCTACAGAATTACTAAAATTAACTACTTTTATATGGAAAAAAACTATATTTTTTAATAGGGTTTTTCAACAATCTGTAAAACTCCTATAAGAGTTTTTTCCTTCATTCTACATTATTCATTCTTAATTTTACATTGTGCCTTGACACATTGATGCCTCTTCTTTTACCTTAAATTCTAAATATGCATAATCTTCATAGTTGACTTTTTTATAATAACTCTTGCTTAATACTAATATTTTATAATCTCCTGGAGCAAATGGGAAAAATGTATAGTAATTTTTTCTACTATAAGCTTGTACTCTAACCCAATTTCCTTTTTCCATAATATAAAATTCGTAACATACTTCCTTGCCACCTTCACTCCTAACTTCAAAAGTAGTTTCCTTACCTTCAATAATGTTATCTGAGTTTAATGTAATTTTAGTATTAGTTACTGGTGTAGCCTCATTTACATAAATAATAGCTTCTTTTTTAGTATCAAATTCATCTTTACACAAAACATTTTTAGCATAAATTTCAAAAGTATATTTTCCTGGGCATTTAGGCTTAACCTTTAATGTTTTGCTCTTTATATACCCTGTATCCTCAACTTCATGCCCATTTATTTTAGTAATATATCTTAACAATACATTCTTAGTGTTTTGAGCTATTGTTTCAATTTCTATGGTATCTCCTACTAAATAAAATTCATTTTGAGATAATAATACATAATCTATCTCAGCTTCTTGGTAGTCCTTAACCTTTACAAATAAATATTCATGAGCATCATAATCTCTAAGAGAATACTTATCTAAAACTCTAACTTCAACTTCATACTCTCCACTTTCTTCTGGAGTAAAGTTTACCCAGTTCATTGCTCCATATTTACTTCTTTCTTTTTCTTTTCCATCTTTATAAACGATAAAAGAATATTTTAGTTCAGTTCCACCTTCAGCCTTAACCTTTAAATTAATAGGTTCACCTTTTATGCAGCCTCTTGTTTTACTAGCTGTAATATCTAATATATTAACAGGCTTCTCACCTTTCTTATCGACATTAAAAATTATTTCTTTAATATCTTCATATTCTCCAGAGTAAGACATATCTTTTACTAAGACTTTAATCTTATATTCACCTTCTGATTTAGTTTCCCAATTAAATATTTTAGATCTAATATATCCTGTATCCTCAGCTACAGTTCCTTCAACTATATATCTATATAAAACTTCATTTCCACCTTGAACTTTAGTTTTAAAAGCTACAGTATTTCCACATAACTGTGGTGAACTAAGCTCCGAAGAGAAACTCCTTATTTTAATTTCTTCATAAGGCTTAACATAATAAATCATTGCAGCCCTATCATCATAAGGCTTGTTAGAGAAAATATCCCTTACATAACATAGAAGCTTGTACTTTCCTTTTTCTTTTTCATAAAAAGATATATTACTCTTAGTTGAATAATCTTGAATACAAGTAGTTTTCCCATTCTTATCAACTCTTAAGAATTTATATAAAATAGTTCTTGATCTTTCAAGATTTACTCCAACTTTAAAGACAAGTTCTTCACCAATTAATAATTTATCACTTAAACATTCAAAAGAAGTTACTTCTATCTTAGGCTTTTCATTAACCTTAAACTTAATAGTTGTAAAATCATCAACATTATTAGCTGAAGAAGGTCGTTTACATTCAATTAAAATTTCCCCATCCATAGCTTTATTAGTAGTATAGGTAAATTTATTTTCCGGAGTATAATCTCTTAATGGCTCCCAACCTTGACTTCCTCTAATCCAAAATCTATATAATATTATTTCTTCTTCTGACGTTAGTACGTCTAAATTTATTTTTTCTCCTAAAGTTAGAGAAGTTTTATCTATAATAACATCTTTAATTAACTTCATATTATTATTGTTAACTTCCTTGCCCTCCTCTTTATTAGATACTTCTACATCATCTGCAATCTTAAATTCACTTCTTATGGAAGTAACCTTTCCACTAGAATCTTGTATATTGACCATTATCATATAAGAGCCTATGCTTTCTGGCTTCCATTCACATTCTTTACTGATAGAAAAATCTTTTAATGTAACCCAGCTCCATCTTCTATCACAGGGATATCCTATAAAAAATTTATATTCATAACCACTCTCATAATTGCTTATAACTTTAACCTTAATTTCTTCCCCTAATAAAGCTGGACTTTCTTTATCAAAAATTAATTCAAATTCATTCATACCCTCACACCCTATTTCAAATATTCCCTAACAATATTATACAGTTAACATAAGAAAATATAAAACGAAATTTGTCATCTATATAAAAAAATAAGAATAAACCGTCTTCTATATTTCTACAGCTTATTCTCTTAAGTTACATTCTATTATCTTTTCTAAGGTAGCCTTAAGTCTAATATCATCTTCTTTTGTCCTTTTTCTAGGATTATTAGTTCTTCCACCCGCTTTTCTTATCTTTTGGGAAATATGTCTTTCTTCTAATAACCTATCAATATTTTTATCAGTATAATTATATCCTTTAGGATTAATAACATAAGCTTCCTTACCAAGACAAATAGCTGCAACACCATAGTCCTGACTAATAACAATATCATTTTTAATGCAAGTATTAACTACATACATATCTACACTTTGAAATCCAGAGTCTACTATCTTTACTTCACCATAATCTAAAGCTATATAATGATTTATATCACAATATACTATTAAATCTAGATTGTAATATTTTGCTATTTTTTCAATAATGGAGATACCTGGACAGGCATCTCCATCTACTATTATTCTCACTATTTTAATTTAGCTTCTAATTCAGCTTTTAATTCTTCATATCCAGGCTTTCCAAGTAAAGCAAACATGTTTTTCTTGTAAGCTTCAACTCCTGGTTGATCAAATGGGTTAACTCCTAAAAGATATCCACTTATAGCACATGCTTTTTCAAAGAAGTAAACCATTTGTCCAAAGTAGTAAGCACTTAGTTCTGGAATATTTAATACGATATTTGGAACTCCACCATCATTATGAGCTAATAATGTACCATTAAATGCTTGCTTATTAACAAAGTCTATAGTCTTTCCAGCTAAGAAGTTTAATCCATCTAAATCTCCTTCAGCTTTTTCAATAACTACTTCTCTCTTTGCCTTTTCTACATTTAATACAGTTTCAAATATAGTTCTTCTTCCTTCTTGAATGTATTGTCCCATTGAGTGTAAGTCAGTTGAAAAATCAACAGCAGCTGGGAATATACCCTTTTGATCCTTACCTTCTGATTCTCCAAATAATTGCTTCCACCATTCATTAAAGTAGTGTAAACCTGGTTCATAGTTAACTAATATTTCTATTTCTTTTCCCTTGTTATATAATACGTTTCTCATCGCAGCATATTTATAACAATCATTGTTCTTAAAGTCATCTGTTGCATAAGCTTCTCTTGCATCAGCAGCTCCTTGCATCATTTCATCTATATTAATTCCAGCTACAGCTATTGGTAATAATCCAACAGCAGTTAAAACTGAGAATCTTCCACCTACATCATCTGGTATAACGAAACTTTCATATCCCATTTCGTCTGCTAGTGATTTTAAAGCACCTTTGCTTTTATCAGTAGTTGCAAATATTCTTTCCTTTGCACCTTCTACTCCATATTTCTTTTCCATATAATCTTTAAATACTCTAAAAGCAATAGCAGGCTCTGTTGTAGTACCTGACTTAGATATTACGTTAACGCTTATATCTATTCCTTCAATAGCATCTAAAAGGTCTGCTAAATATGTTGAACTAATATTGTTTCCAACAAAAAATACCTTTGGTGTATTTCTCTTATCATTTCCAAGAACATTGTAGAAATTGCTATTTAGCATTTCAATTGCAGCTCTAGGTCCTAAATAAGAACCACCAATACCAATAACTATTAGCGCTTCTGAGTTTCCTTTAATCTTTTCTGCAGATTTCTTTATTCTGTCAAACTCTTCTTTATCGTAATTTACAGGTAGGTCTAACCAACCTAAAAAGTCATTTCCTGCACCAGTCTTGTTTGTAAGAGTTTCATGCGCACCCTTAACCATTGCTTCCATGTAATTTAATTCTTGTTCTATCTTTACATAAGGTTCTACCTTAGATAAATCTAGCTTTAATCCTTTATTCATTGTTCAACCTCCGTATCTTCTGGGAATTCCGATGATAATTTCTATTATATTATATCATAATTTACATAGTACATTTCATAATTTTAATA
>NZ_JAWGSV010000080.1:0-12510 GCF_032552055.1 Clostridium sp.
ATTTTAGATAATTCTGAAATCTTTATTGTATATAAAATTACCTAAGTAAACGTTTACTTAGGCACTTATAAAAAAATCTCATGCAAATAAACAATATTTTTGTTTTTATCTATAATACTATTGTACCACAAAATAAATAATATATGTAAGAAATCTTCTAAATTAAATTTTCTTACATATATTAATATTTATTTCTATAAATAATCTTCATTTAAAAGCTTTATATTACTTTAAACAAAAAATAGTTTTAAAAGTAAATTTCATTAATTAAAAGCTTCTATCTTTTAACTTTCTTTATAAGTCACTATACTTATTTATAGTCTCTAAAACTTTTCTATTATGTATTCTATTTATAACATCCATATTCATAGTATCTGATGCCTTTTTAAAACATGGTATATGTTCTATATCAGAATTAAATATAAGTTTAAATATAAACATATGTATTTCTTTTAAATTCTCACTATTTAAATCCTTACATTCTTCAATTATTGATGTTGTTAACTTTTGAATATATTTTGATATTTTCTCCCTATGCTCTAAAAGCTCTGCCTCTGTATATTTAGTTTTCCTATCTTCTCTAACTTCTTCACACTTTAACATCTTCTCATGGAAATGAAAAGTTCCCATAAACTTAGCCTTAATATCTTCTAGTACTTTTTCTTCTCCCCTTATTTCTACCATCTTTTTTAAGGCTGGCAGATTATTCATATACGGATAAAATACGTCCTTAACATGGTTTTCATGTAATTTTACTATATCCTCATGGCTTAAGTTCTCTGTATATCTATGTGCCCTTTCAAAAAGCCTTTTCATTTTCTCTTCAATACTTTTCTTTATTTCATTAATATAATCTTCTCTTTTGATATTAGACATAAAAAAATCCCCCACTTTTTATGATTATATTTACAATAATATACCATTAGCAAAAATTCTTCAAATACTATAAGTTATAAAAAGTTAAAAGTGGTGAAATCTACATCTCACCACTTTCTATTCATATAAATTATCTTCTATTATTTTATTTGCAAGAATACCTATATTAACTTCTCTAACATCCATATAAACATCTATAATTCTATCTACAAGAGTAACCTCAACATACTCAACTTGCTTTCCATCTTCATCTTTGTAAGTTATTATATCATAAGTTATTATATCTTCTTTAAGTTGCTTCTTAGAAATCATCTAATTTTCCTCCTTAAGTCTATTCAATTTATTTTAGCAAAAACTTCAGAGTATGTCTATTTATCTATTATTCTATATAATTTGTCTTTTTAAACTAAAATAGATAGGTAGAATGAACTGCCCCCTGTCTACTTAACAGAGAGCATATCATAATACCTATCTATTCTTAACTTTATTGACTAACTCCTCATAATCAGTAGATGGCAATATTTCCGCTTTACCATTTCCATAAAAAGCAACATCATCTATAGCAAGCCACCTACTTTTTTGTCAATATTTAAAATTCAAAATACAATTTGCACCTAGTAACTTATTCTTTTACGTAATCTCTTAACTTAAAGCTTCCTAAAGTAAAGAATGCTAAAGACATTAATACAATTACTATTATAGAAATAACTATAGATTCACCATTTATTATTTTACCAAGCCATGAAAATGGTGATATTACGCTTAAATATCCTATTGCCTTTGGTACATTAGAGAACTCATCTAAATTAGTTCCAAGAATTCCAACTGCAAAGGCTAATAAACCAAATATTACAACTGCCAAGCTTGCTAGAGTTTGGTTCTTAACCCATCTTGTTACTGTCATTATAATAGCCGTAGTTATTAAGCTACATAAAGTTATAGCAAGAATACCCAAACCTAAATTAAATCTCTCTATTTTAAATATCATAATAGCTACAATTAAACTTATTGAGCTTATTATAGCTTGTATTATAAAGCTTGATATATATAATGAACCTAGTATTTGCCTATCTTTATTCCCTGTTGATATTACCCTTTTTAATACTTTTTGTGCTTTAAGCTTTAGTATATCTTCTGTTATTATCGTAGAACCTATCATCATAAAATAGCATATCATTATTACTGCCATATAGTAGTCATTACTATCTTTTTCATAACTCTCTACTATTACTGAGTCTATAGAATTTGTACTTAAACCTGAGTTTATACTTTCTTCTAATAGCTTATTAACATAATTATTTATTATATCTTCAGCTATTATTGAACCCATTCCTGTTTCTACTACATAGTTCTCAATTTTAGGTGTTTTACCTAAATCTATATTTTTATCAAAATCTTCATTTAACACATACACCATAGCTAATTTTTTATCTCTTAAATCGTTATAGCTATCTTCTACAGTTCCTTCAAGATTTTCTATATCATACTTTTCTTCTAATTCTTGTATTAGATCTTTAGAATATTTTCCAGATGTATTATCTATTATTCCTATTTTACCTAAGGATGAGCCTCCTGATCCAGTTCCAACAACTCCAAATAGCACAACCATAGGGAAAAGAAATGTCATTAATAGCATTGCTGGATTTTTTATTGTCCTTTTTATATTTATTATTGTAAGTGTTATTAATCGCATTTTTTACCCCCCTTTGATAAAGCTATTTTTCTTGATATAACCATTTTTATAGTTGCAAGTATTAATAATCCTATTGGAATTAATATAACTAAAGATAAATCACTAATATTGCTACTTATACTTCCTTCTAAATTATATATATTAAGAAGCTTTGATATATAGTGAGTTGGTGCTAGTACCTTTAATGCATTTCCTTCACCTGTGAAAGCTTCCATCCCTATTATAGGTAAGCTGAATATTAATGCTCCTATTAACTTTCCATATTTAGCTCCAAAGAAGGTCAATACAGATTTGCTAATGCCTACTATCATTAGTGCTGATGCTAGTAATAATACTATTAATGGTATTAGAGGTCCTGTAAAACTAATTCCTGCAATTCTAAAGAAGAATATATATGCTCCTATAATTATCAGTGAGTAAATAAAAGATACAAATGTATCATAATAGAAAAACTCAATCTTACTAATTGGTGTTGAAATAATTCTCCTATCTACATTCATACTAATATCTGTATAACTAGCTTGTATTTGAGAAAATATAAGCATACTAATTACAAATCCAATCATTGATGCCGCCATTACTTCATAACTACTTGATGTTTTACTTGTATTTATATTAGTAGTTTCAACTATAGTATTATTTGATATTTCTTCTAAGGATTCATTAGATCCTCCTGCTATACTTACATAAAGATTTTTATGATACTTATCTAATATTATCTTTAAAGTATTTGTTGAATTATTAAAGCCATCTTCTAATTTATTGATTTTTATTTCATTTTTTTGTAAAGATACTATACTTTCCTCATAACCTTTTGGAATTGTTATTTCTAATACAGGTTTTTCATCATTTATCTCTACTAGTTCCTTCATATCTTCACTTTTTAATAAATCAACTAAAGCTTTAGACATATTACTATTATCATTATCAATAATTTTTACTTTTACATCATTTAATTTCAAAGGATTATCATGTAAGGTGTTTTGTAAAAAACCCATAAATCCAGCTAACAGTACTGGAAATAATACAAAATACAATATTGTTACTACTCCAGTTGAAACCATTCCTTTTAAAGTAGTCTTTGTAAAATACAGTAACTTCATAAAATTCACCCCTAATCCCTTAATGTCTTTCCAGTTAAGGCTAAAAATACATCTTCAAGCTTTGCTTCTTCGTAACTTATTTTCTTAATATTTATCTTATTTTCTTCTAAAATTAATAAAACATTATTTAGCTTAAAGTTAGAATCTATAGTTAATATAATACTATCTTGATTTTCCTTAACATTTAATATTCCAGCTATCTTACTTATATTTAATATTAATTCAGCAGTTATTCCACTAGCTTCTATGATAACCTTGTTATTTGGGAAAACAGATGACTTAATTTCTTCTTTACTTCCATAAGCTATTTCTCTTCCTAAATCAACTATAAATACTCTTTTACATAGTTCTTCAACCTCTTCCATGTAGTGAGATGTATAAATAACTGTTGTTCCCCATTCTTTGCAAATATTTTTTGTAAAATTAAATATATGATTTCTTGATTGAGGATCTACTCCAACTGTTGGCTCATCCATAATTAATACTTTTGGATGATGCATAATTGCTGCAGCTATGTTTAACCTTCTTTTCATACCACCTGAAAACTTTTTAACTTTTTCCTTCTTCTTATCTATAAGTCCTGTAACTTCTAAAGCTTCCTTAATTCTTTCTTTTAACTCTTTTCCTTTTAATCCATAAAAAGCTCCAAAGAATTCTAAGTTATCATAGGCTGTAAGCTCTTCTAATAATGAAATGTCTTGAGGAACATATCCTATACATTCTTTTGCTTTAATTGATTCTTTTAAAATATCATAACCACAAATTTTTACTGTCCCACTATCAGGCTCTAATAAACTTGTCATTATATTTATTAAAGTTGATTTCCCAGCACCATTAGGTCCTATAAAGCCAAATATCTCACCTTTTTCAACTTCATAACTAACATTATCTAGTACTAACTTATCATTAAATCTTTTTGTTACATTTTTAATTTCTATAATACTCATAATAAAATTCCCCCTAAGCGTATCTCTTAATTCTATAATAAGATAAGCCCTAGGGGGATACCACTACTTGAAGTCACTTCATAAATGACTTAAGTCACTATTCCATTTTTAAATGCAAAAATTGCAATTTGTGTTCTATCTCGCAAATTTGATTTTGCTAATATATTAGTTATATTATTCTTTATAGTTCCTTCTGATAAGTATATTTTTTCAGAAATCTCTTTATTAGTTAATCCTTCAGCTATAAGCTTAATAATATTAATCTCCTTTTCCGAAAAATTATACTTTTCTAATTCCTTAGTATTTAATCCTTCTTTTTCACTACTTAACATCTTATCTGCAACTTCTGGATGAACTACCATATTACCCATATAAGCTGCTTTTATCCCTTCATATATTACATGATGAGAGCTGTCTTTTAGCATATATCCAAAAGCCCCATAATTTAAAGCTGACTTGATATATTCTTTATCATTAAAGGTAGTTAGAATTATTACCTTAATTTTAGTGAACTGTTCTTTTATAAGTCTTGTGCCCATTACCCCATCACAATCCTTCATTCTTATATCCATAAGAACTATATCTATATCTTGATTTTTGCATACCTCAAGTGCCTTATATCCATTTTCTGCAGTTCCCACAACTTCAATATCATCAAAGGTAGATAACATAAGTTTTAAACCTTCTCTTATTAAATTTTCATCATCTACAATTAATATTTTAATTTTCTCCACTTATATCTCCCTTTCTCTAGGAACTACTAATTTAATAAAAAAGCCTTCCCCTAAGGCTGATTTTATATCTACTGTTCCGCCTATTTCATAGGCTCTTTCTTTAATATTCTTAAGTCCAAAACCACTTTCTTTTAAGGAGTCGGTTCCAATTCCATTATCCTTAAAAGAAATCACAAAATCTTCTTCTGTAAAGTTCATAATTACTTTTACCTTAGTAGCTTTTCCGTGTTTTAATGAATTAGATAAAATTTCTTGAGTTATTCTATGTAGATGAGTATCTTGCTTTAGAGATAAAGCCCAGGTACCCTTAGACATAATTACATCTACATCTATTCCAGACATCTTTTTAAAATTCTTACATACTTCTTGAATTCTAATAACTCCTCTATATGTATTATATTCTTCTGATTTAAGCTCTTTTACTGCTTTTTTAACATCTTGGAAACTTTCATTTATAAAGTTCCTTAAATTCTTTAACATATCCTTTAGGATACTTCCTTCTTTATCGGCTAATGCTTCCATTGCAGATAACTGAATCATCGCTGTAGATAAAGCATGTCCAACACTATCATGTATTTCCCTTGATATCCTATTTCTTTCTTTTAAAACTGTTAGTTCCTCTATAGATGATAAACATTCCTCTAAATTATTATTAGCTTCTATTAAATTTTCTTCTGATATTCTAAGCTTATCATATAATCTTTGAGCTTCTTTTTTAGTATCATAAAGTCTTGAAATATAACTTAAAAGAATTGAAAAAATTATAATTACTATTAAATTGATAATTCCACTTTCTATACTTCCATTTAAATATGATGAAGTTGAAATAATTAGTATAACTACAGCTAAGAAGCTCTTTATCTTTATATCCTTTATTGAAAATACATCTATAGTAACGCCTATCAAATAAAAGAGAATATTTCCACCAAAATTTAAATAAGCAAAGACTATTGAAACTAATTCTATTACCATTGATAAAACAATAGACTTTCCTTTTTTAAAGAAAAATATCCTAAGGTTATTATTTATTATGAAGGCTAATAAAAATACAATACTAGCTATATTTGTGCTTTTATCTTTAATTAAAACATCAGCAATTAATATTATAATTGATAAATACCTTATTAATAAAAGTTCATTACTTTTTCTCATAATTCTCTCCAGACTCTAATTCTTCTTTTTATATACTAAATATATACCAAGACAAACTAATATTAAAGCTATTAGTATTTTTATATCAAAAATATTCTCCTTTAATACTATTGCAGATAGTATTGTCCCAAAAACAGGAATTAAAAAATTAAATACTGAAATTACTCCAACTTTATTATACTTAAGTAATTGTGACCATAAAGCAAAGGCCACTGATGATAATAAAGCCATATAAATTAATAAGGAAGTTGATATAAAAGTGAAATTTGTAAGACTTCCTCCTAATACATATCCTATTATTATTAGAACTAGTCCACCAATTGATAGTTGATATGCTGTTAAAAGATACGCATCTTTATTTTGACTGATTTTTTTACTGTAAATTGATGAAATGGAAAGCATAAAGGCAGCAAGCATTATAAAGCCTTCTCCTCTAAAGCTTATTCCTCCTTCTAAAACTGAAGAGGTTCCAAGATTCACAATTATAACTCCTAAAAAACCAACTACACAACCTATAACTTTATTAAAGTTAAGCCTATCATTTTTATAAATAAAGTGAGCTAGAATGATGCTAAAAAATGTTCCAGTTCCATTTATAATAGATCCTCTTACTCCAGTAGTGTAAGTCATTCCTAAATAAAAGAATATATATTGTAAGGTAGTTTGTCCAAGACCTAAGATTGTTATTTCCCTTATATCTTTTAAATTTAGATTAAAAATACTTTCCTTCATAGCTAATTTTATAATTAATATAAAAACTCCTGCTAAGAAAAACCTATATCCTGCAAAAATAAGCTTTGTACCCACATCATTACTTGCTATATCAAATAATTCATATCCAACCTTAATTGCAGGGAAGGCGCTTCCCCATAGAAATGTACATATTATTGCAATTACTATTATATTTATTCTATTAGTAAAAAATTTTGTTTTATCCAAGTTTCTTCATCCTTTCAGTTAATCTTATTTGTATAAAGCTTATTTTAATTATTTCCATAAACCTAATTATACACTGAAATTTATCAAAAAAAGTGCTAAATCTTAAAATTACATTTATAATTTTAAGAAAGCACTTTTATAACAAACTTCCCATCATAGGATAATCATCTTCCCCATTACCACCACTAATTACTTTTATGCCTAAATTAATTAAGGTAGATGATATTTATACTCTTAACGCAAAAATGGCAAGCATATGCCTGCCACTAATTTATTTCTAATTTAAAGTACTATTTAATTTCAAAATACAGCTATTATAATCTCCTTGCAGCCTAATATCTAATCCATAATTCATTAGATATCCACCTGTCTTTTCTATTACTTCATCTAAACATTCTACTTTATATTTCTTATTTTCTTCTAAGCCTCTTAGCTTAAATCTAGTACCTCTATGCCCTATTTTACTTTGTGGTAAGAATACAAATACTACACCTTCATTATCTTTTAAGTATTGATATATATAGTAGTCATTTGATGAAGTATTTTCAATTCTATAAAAATCACCATCTTGAATTATATGACGAATTGATTTATATTCACTTATTAAATCCTTAGCTATTTTAGCTTCTTCTTTTGTGTACTTTAATATATTACTGCCTATACCTAAAGTCCCCATCATTGCAGAGTGAAATCTAAAGCTTAATGGTATTTCTCTTTTTGATAAAAAGTTTGGGCAGTCTGTAACCCAAGCTCTCATTGCTTTAATAGGATAAATATATGAGTAACTATCTTGTATTTTTAATCTATCATAAGCATCAGTATTATCACTAGTCCAGAAATCATCAAATACTTCTAAGCTTCCATAGTCTATTCTTCCTCCACCTGATGCACAAGCTTCAAAGTATACTTTTGGATGCTTATCTTTTAGCTTTCTAACTATATCATAAAGATTTTCAATATGTCTAAACCATATATCCTTTTTTACATCACTTTGAGCTATTGGTCTATTTGCATCCCATTTTATATAATCAATATCATAAGTTGATAGCATATGATCTAATGTATTATATACAAAATCCTTAACTTCATCTTTACTTAAATTAAGAACATATTGACCTCTTGATGTGTCAGATTCTCTTGTTTTAAAATTATATATCCAATCTGGATTGTCCTTATAAAGTTTTGACTTTGGATTAACCATCTCTGGTTCAAACCATATCCCAAACTTCAGTCCCATATACTTAACTTCATCTATTAACTGATTTAGACCTTTAGGAAACTTATTCTCATTTACGTACCAATCTCCTAACCCATTATCTATTCCATCTCTTTCTCCAAACCATCCATCATCAACTACAAAAAGCTCTGCTCCTAACGCTTTAGCTTTTTTAGCTAATTTAATTTGCTCTTCTGCATTAACTTTAAACTCTGTGGCTTCCCATGAATTATATAAAACATCCCTTAATCCATCTCTCATTAATTCATTTTTTCCGTAATTATGAAGGTTATGAGACATTTTTTCAAAGCCTTCATTTGTATAGCCTGCTATTATAGCTGGAGTCTTAAATTCTTCTCCAGGTTTAAGCTCCAAAATAAAGTCATGCGGGTTTATTCCTAACTGAACTAAGGTTTCTCCATATGGAGTTTGCTCAACTATTCCACTAAAGTTACCACTTAATTTTAATGCTCCGAAAAATACTTCTCCACAAGTTTCCTTTGCATCCTTGTCCAATATAAAATAAGGATTATGATTATGAGTAGATATACCTCTTCTATTTTCTATATATATCTTTCCATAACCAACTTTTTGAGTAAACATTTGTTGCTCTGCTCCCCAATGACCATGAACATTTCTAAAGTTCAAATTTTCGTAAGGTATATGGAATTGTCCACTATATATTTTTTCAACTTCTATGATGTCAGTTGTATTATTTTTTATAGTTACATATCTCTCTATCAAATCATACTTTTCATGAAATTTATAATGTAAATTTATTTCTAAATCATAATATTCATCTCTTAATTTAATTAAAAGAGAATCATCTATAACACTATACTTAAGGTACTTATATTTTAAGTCTCTAGTGCCATCACTAAAATTAATCTTTAAACAATGCTCTTTATATCTTAATCCTCCATAGACAGGATATTCCTCAGGAGTTATTTCATAAACAGGATCATTAGATGAAACTTCTTCTAATTTAATAATATTGAAATCCTCTATATCATTTATCTTTTTTCCCCAGTATAAATTTCTTATAAGGCCTTCACCATCTATTCCTAAAACATAAGATACATTTAAAGTATTTATAGAAAAGATATTCTCCTCTTTATTTATTAAAATACCCATAAGTTCTCGCTCTCCCTAAAATCTTATTCCTTTAATTGTTTAGGTAACAAAATAATTATTTCTGTTCCTTTTCCTAATTCGCTCTTTATCTCTACCCCATAATCATTTCCATAAATCAACTTTATTCTATCATTTACATTTTTTATACCTATTCCACTTAATCCCTTGCTACTGGCCTTTTTAACAATCTTTAGGCCTTCTAGCTTGTCACTTTCAATTCCTACTCCATTATCTATAACTCTTACATTAATATTATCCTTTTCTTCTCTTATTAATATCTCTATTCTACCATTCTCTCTGGAAGGGAACCCATGGAAGAATGAGTTTTCAATAAATGGTTGAAGAAGCAATTTAGGAACTAAGTAATCATAACAATTTGGCATTATAAAATACTGCACATCTATTCTATCTCCATACCTAGTATTATTAATTAATACATAATGTTTAAGATTATCTATCTCTTCTTTAATAGTTATAAATTCATCTGTTTTACTAATTGTATTTCTAAGCAATAATATAAATGAATCAAGAACCTCAATGCTTCTATCTTTATCACCTTGCCATATTAAGAGCTTTATACTTGATAAAGTATTAAATACATAGTGAGGGTTTATTTGCATCTGCAGGGCATATATCTCTGCTTTTCTTTTTTCTTTTTGAATTTTTACTAATTCCTTTATATAACTATTTATATCATTAATCATTAAATTATAAGTAGTTACTAACTCCTCTATTTCGCTTATTCCACTCACTTCACTTATCTGAATATATTCATCAAACTTATTAGACCTAAGAGTGGACATCTTTTCTATAAGCATATATAAAGGTCGTGTAACTTGCTTAACTATAAGGAATATTATTATTAAGGTTATTAAGGTTATAATAAAGCATATAAATATTATTTTTTTCATATCATATATTTCTCTTATTGCTTTATTTATAGCAATAACTCCACATAGTGCTAGGTTACTATCAGGTAATCTTTGTGTGAAATTTATATTCCCATTATTCTTATAAATTGTGCTTAGCTCATTATTTATAACTAGATTTTCTATATCCTCTTCAAAACTTTCAATATAAGTACCTAAGCTAACGTTATTGTTAGATGATATAACTATATTACTTTTATTTAAGATATAAACACTATTTAAATCAGGAGAAAAATAATCATAATTTTTTTGAAACTCCTTTTCCTTTATTATTAAATACAAAATTCCATAAGGCTCTCCATCATCAGAAGTAAGTGCTTTTGTTATTATTACTACAGGCTCATATTGTGTAGTTGAAGTAAATCCTTTATTTAAATATTGATATAAAATAGTATCCTTTTCTTCCAATGACTTCTTAGATATCTCCATTCCGAGCAAATCTATAGATTCTTTATATAATAAACCATCTTTAAGATAGGTCTTACCATTTAGACCTGCAATAACTAAATCATAGCTATAATTATTTTCTTTAAATAAAGAATTTATATGTGTATTCATATTATATATATTATTAAAGGACTCATTATAGCTTATGTTGTCCTCAGTAAAATAAAGCCTTACAGCTCTATTAGAGTTTATTGAATTAATAGTTTCAACTGACTGTCTATGAAAATCATATAACTTTTCATAAACTCTCTCTATTATTTTTTGTTGAGAATCTATATAAGACTTTTCAAATATATCTCTAGATATGTTTATTATTACACCACTGATGGCAATAGATATACAGATTACTCCAACTACAACTGCACACATTATTTTAAAGAACAAACTATTTTTTCTTAATATATTACTTATCACTTTTATCCTCCATAAGTATCTTCAATCTACGGTAACTGCTTGGAGTGTATCCCGTAATCTTCTTAAATACCCTACAGAAATAACTATGGTCTGAATACCCTACCATACTACTAATTTCAGATACATAATGTTTATTATCCTTAAGTAATTCACAAGCCTTTTCAACTCTTATTTTATTTAGATATTCTGAAAAACCTTCCTTACAATGGTTACTAAAATATGAAGATAAATAACTATAATTAAAATTAAACTTCTGTGAAATAGCTCCTAAGTCTAAGTAAGTTGCATAGTTGCTATTTATATATTCAATTATATTTTTTATACTATCTTCTTCATCGAAATTGTCTGATAGAATAATTTTTAGCTCTTTAAAAATACCTTCAGTAGCTTTAGTAAAATCTGTACTATATAAGACTTCTTCTATCATATTAAAGTACTTATCCCTTAATTCATCTGTATTATTACAATACTCTTCAATACTAACGAGAATAATATAAATTAAATTCTTTATCAAACTTTTTAACTTTTGCTCATTCATTTTATTTAATATTGCATAATCTATATAATTCTCAATTTTAGTAATTGCTAATTCAAAATCTTTTATTTTTATTTCATTATAAAATTTATCAAAATTAAATTTTTTACTTTTCTCTTTAATAGAATTTTCTGTACATAATAAAGGTACATTTTTGTAATAAAATTTTTGTCCTACAAATGGAATAAACCTATCATTATATATATTTTTTATATCTGATATATTATTAAATTTTTCAGTAATTACAAAAAATATATTGTCATTATTCCATATATCATTATTTATAAACTTTTCTATTTTATTAACTATATCCTTATCATCACTTAATTTGTAATTTATTGTATAAAATAAAATCCTATCATTTATTAATGTATTTATATTTATATATTCA
>NZ_JAWGSV010000081.1:0-12425 GCF_032552055.1 Clostridium sp.
TCTTTGATATGAAATCGCTATTTAAAGAAAATAGTTCATGTACTAAAGAAATCCACGAGATTATTAATTATAATAAATTAATTTATCATAAATTGCCTAATAACATTAGAGAACTAACAGCTTCTTGTGATAATTTATTTAGATCAATGAAAAATAAAGATATTGGATATGAATTTATTTCTTTAGGTTCATTGTATTATTTCTTTGGAACTATTTTTAATAATAATTTGTATTTAAATAATACTTCTGATATGAAAAAAAGCCAACAAAAAATCTTACAATTTAAAAATGTACTTTCTTTAATAGAAAATAACTATTCTACTACTATTACTTTAGAAGATTTGTCTAAAACTGTTGGTATGACTCCAAAATATTTCTGCAGATTTTTTTATAATATGAGTAATAAAACTCCAATAGAATATTTAAACTTTTATCGTATTGAACGTGCCTGCTATGAGCTTATTACTACCGACTTAAGCGTTACTGAAGTTGCTTTAAATTGTGGCTTTAATGATATAAGTTACTTTATTAAGACATTCAAAAAACTAAAGAAAATTACACCTAAAGCATATAAACAATGTATTGGATAAAAATATAGTTATATAATCCTCAAATATAATTGTTTTATGAATATAGATTAGCATGACTTATAGTTATTCAAATGATAATTTGTATAATTATTATGATGATAAAAAAATAAAATACAAAGAAAATTTGCTGAAATTTTATTCAAAGATAGACAATTTAATTAATAAATCTATTGTAAATATATTAAAAGGTTAAAAGCTAAATATGTATAGCTTTTAACCTTTTAAATTTTGTAATTTAATATAAAAAATACTTTGTTATTTTAAAATCAACTTAATAGTTATATATCCTTTAGGCATAATCTCAATAGAATTATCTATAACTCTTTGTTCTTCTTCATTTAAATTTAACTCAACAACCTTTACAATATTTTCACCTAAAATATTTATATATTCAAGCTTTTCCCCAGGGTTAAATAATCTTGCAACTATAGTTTTATCACTATCAAAATTATTCCTACACATACTCATGAATATATTTTGGTTATCAATAGAAAATAATGGTTGCTCTCCTTTTCTACTTCTTGTTGGTAATGGTAGTTCGAAACGATCTAGAGGCTCAGCTAATAAATCTAAATTTTGATTTTGATAAGTCGTATAGTTTTTTTGATACTGTTCTGTTAACCTAAACATATTTATATCTGCCTCTTCTATTGCTTCAGACATTGTTATTGAATATTCAAATACCATTTTTCCTATCATCTGTGCATCATTAGTGTACATTGGTTGATCATTAATTCCTGATGCTCTTCCAGGTCTCCATAAAATATCATTTTTCCCTAATAACCCTACACCTCTAAATAATGATAAAGCTACAATATTTGTATCATTTATAATTTCATATTCCTTAATTCCTTTAGTAATAACTCCAAACATCTTTTCATCATCTTTTACATACATAAAGTTTTCTAAAGAATATATATCTACTGGCTTTTCTACAAACTTTAAATCTTTCCATCTATCAATGTATTTATTCTTAACTGGTCTTTTCAACACAGAGAATCCTTGATCAGCATAAGATGATTCTATATCAAATATATTACTATTTAATAGTACTCTTACCCTATGATCAAATGTATTATTATTAATCTCATGTCTAATACGTATAAACTCTTCTCCACTTCTGATTTCAAATGTAGTTAGTATTTCTATATTAGCATTTTTAATTCCACTCTTTCGATTTTCTAAATTTAATGGAATACTTTCCATATGCTTAACTTTCATAGTTTGCACATTTTCAGATTTTGTTACTTCCTCTAACTTTGCATTTTTAATAATAATAGGTTTTTCATCTTTTAATGGAGAGAAGTCATAAGAATCTCCATCATCACCACATTCTTCAAATGATAATAAATCTAGTATTTTTCTATTATTAACTTTATTTAATAATGATATATTACCCATATCTTCTAATTCAAGCTTAAAATAACTATTTTCAATGAATTGTTCATTTTTCATTTCAACTATATCAATAAACTTATTAGAATCTTCAATAAGTAGTACTTTATTACTCATTGGCGAAATAGAAATATTCCCTATTATTATTTTAGTTACATAATATCCGCCAACTTTACTTTCTTTTTCTCCATCGCTTGTAAAAATAATTTTTCTTCCCCAGTCAGAACTATTTTCTTGTGAAATTACTGTGAATTTAACTATTTCTCCTTCTATAGTTCTTAATTCAAAATATTTACTCTCTGTTATAATAGTCGCTTCAATATTATTACTATTGACGTATGGCTTCAAATTTGAAATTACAAGAATATTTTCATTGCCAAGGTTATTAATTATCTCTTTTGTCATTTTCTTTTTAATTATATTTTCTAAACCATCAGCTATTCTTTTAGATTTTTCTAATCTATGAATTACATTCTTATTTGTTATGTCAGAATTACATCCACAAATACTATCATGCGCATGAGAGTCAAACATTTGCTTCCAAATTGCATCAAGCCATTTTTCATAATAACTAGAATTATCTAATTGAGACATTGCATATAATGGCTCTAATATATTTATAACTTTATGTTCAACATCATAATTTAACTTTTTAATATCATATCTCTGAGAACCAGCAGTAATATGAACTCTAGACATTTCTGGTACTACTTGTTCTCCAGTAACAATATTACTATCTCTGCGTTCTTTCCAAGTTTCTTTCATATATGTTTCATAATCAGATAAGATGAATTCATATTTACTTTGTTTTCTATTTATTTCTTTTATTATATTAGGCATATCATTATTTATTAAACCTTGGTCAAAACCAGCAGGCCATAAAAGATTTTCGGAATTTTTACACATTAGACTTAGTTTATCAATCATTGGTATCAGTATATCTCTTATATATTCATCATCATCTGATATTGGTTGAGGAGATCCGTATCCAAAATATATATTGTTCGTTTTTACATCTTTTTTATCTGGTGATTCCCAAATAAAGTTTAAATCATCGCCAATTTCTTCTGTTGAAAACCCTCTACGTACTATACTATAGTCTAAACCGAATCCTGAAAAAATAGATGGTAAATAGGAGTTTTGACCAAATGAGTCAGGTACATACCCAACCCCCATATATCCTCCTAGATCCTGAGATACCTTAATTCCATATAATAAATTCCTTATTATTGATTCCTTATTTACAAGTAATGAATCTGTTTGTGTGTACCATGGTCCAAATATAATTCTATTGTTCTTAACCAATTTTTGTAATTTACTTTTGTTTTCTGGACATACTTTTAGATATTCTTCTATTAAAGAACTTTGTGCATCAAAAAGAAAAGATGCATAATCGCTATTTTTTTCTAAAGTATCTATTAAGTAATTCATATTCTCAACAAGTAATAAATTTGAATCTTCTATTGTAAAATACCATTCTCTATCCCAATGAGTATGTGTTACAACATAAACTTTTTTTTTCATTCTTAAACCTCATACGTATTTTTTACATTATTATTTTTTTTTTCATTTCTAGTTAATATATAATTTCTAACTAATATATTAGCAATTGCTACAAATATCACACCTGCTGCTAAAGCTATCAAAAATCCTGTTATACTCTCCATCAATGGCCAGCCCCAAAATCCTCCAATTATATACCATAAGTTTCCTTTTAAATATAAAGCTATTACTGCTGCTATTATTGAACCAATAATATTTATTGGAATTGTTATTAATGGATTTTGAATAGCAAATGGAATTGCACCTTCACTGATTCCTAAAAATCCAAGTATAAAAGAAGTTTTTCCATTTACTCTTATATCTTCATCGAACACTCTACGTTTTACAACTATCTTATCAATAATTGTAGCTAAACCTAAACCTATAGCTGGAACATACACTCCGATCATAGCTGAAGTAAATGATAATACACCTTCATCATTTAATGTATATGCTATTGTATGTGCAGCCTTATTAATTGGTCCACCTAAGTCAAAGGCTGTTGCTCCTGCAATTAAAGATGATATTAAATATTGAGAAGATGCATTTTCTGCAATTAAATTAAACATCCACTTATTTAATGAACCAAATACAGGATCAACTAAATAAAAATTCAATAAAAATATAGATAGTATTGATATAAATGGTACTATTAGCATTGGCTTTAAAGGTTGTAAATCTTTACTCAGTTTTACTTTTTTATTAACAAACCTTGTTAAATACCCAGCAACTAATCCAAGAATTACAGCTCCAAAGAAACCTGATGGTGCACCATTTTCTATTCCCCAAAATGTAAAATGCAAACCACCTGCAAATGCTCCTCCAATAAATCCAGGTACTAATCCATTTTTATCTGCTATAGAATATGAAACATATCCCGCAAAAATTGGGTACATAAATTTCATTATTAAACTTCCATAATTACCGATATAATGCAAAAATACTAATAATGAGTTAGAATCTGTTGCATATTTAACATCTGCTACAGCATCAACTAAGCTATTACCTCCATAAACTAGAGCACCTATTTTTGATATTCCAATCATAAGACCTCCAGCAACTAGTAAAGGAATCATATGTGAAACTCCTGTCATTATTGCTTGTAATATTTCTGATCCTTTACTATTCTTAGATTTAATATCACTTTTTGATACATTTTCATCACCGATCAAATCATCTACTTTTCCATCTGGATTACTTAATGCCTTTTCTATTATTTTATTTGAATTCTTTAAAGGTTCTGCAACTCTTGTTTTAACATATTTTAAGCCTTTAAATCTTTCAAGTTTTTTTGGAGCAACATCTGTTGCAATTATTAGTGCATCTGCTTGTCTTATTTGTTCCTCTGTTAATTCATTTTCTAAACCATTTGCTCCTTGCCTTTCTACAATAACATCGATACCCATTTCTCTGCCTGCTTTTTCTAAATACTCTGCAGCTAAATAAGTATGTGCAATACCAGTAGCACAAGCAGTTATAGCAACGATTTTCTTTCTTGTTTGTGATATACTATTTTCATTCTTTATAGTATTGTATTTTCCATTAAAATTCCTAATAAATTCTTCCTTAGATTTAGAGTTTTTTAATCTTTCTATATACTCATCATCTAATAATCTAGTACTTAATTCAGAAAGTACCTCTAAGTGAGTTGTATTTCCTTCATTTTCTGGTATAGCTAATAGAAATACTAATGATACTTTATTATCTGGATTTATACTTTCCCAATCATTAATACTGTTTTTCAATTTTGCAACCGCTAATATCGGACGTTTTACAGCTTTAGATTTTCCATGTGGTATTGCTAGTCCTTTATCTATTCCTGTAGGTGAAATTGCTTCTCTCTTCATCACATCATTTAAAAACTCTTGTGAATCGGTTACAATGTTCTCATCAACCAGTCTATTTACTATTTCATTCAATAATTCTTTTTTTGTATTAAAATTTTCATCAAATAATATAAGATTATTTGATATCATTTTTGATAATTGCATTTTTATACCTCCCGATATTTTATTCAATTCATAATAATTTTATATATTTCATTAGAAGTTGTTGCATTCTTAAGCTTTGATATTAATTCTCTATCTTCAATCAAATAATAAAAATATTCAAATATTGTTTGCAAATTTTTATAATTATCCTTAGATAAAGCGATTAAAAATATAATATCTACATATCTATCACCCCATAATATTTCCTTATCTAGGGTGCAAATAACAATAGCTGTTTTTTTAACATGGTCTGGGTCTCCATGTGGCATAGCCACATTTGAAAACGCCGTTGATTCCAATTTTTCCCTAACTAATAAGCTATTTAAAAATTTTTCATTTACAACGTTCTTATCTGTCAATTTATTTGTTAGCATTTTTAAAATTTCTTCTTGATTTAATCCCTTTACTTTAGGAAAAATCCAGGACTTATTTATTAAACTTTTAAAAAAATTCTTTTTTTGAATTAAAACAGTATTAACTTTTGTCTTCTCCATCATTTGTCTAATTTTAATAATATCCTGTGAAGATATAAATGGTTCAATCTGCAAAACTGGGATTGAAGATTTAAATATAGGTACAGTTGAAATAATAAAATCGGCATCTAATTTTCTATCAATAAGATCGATTACAGATAATTTGTGAGTTATTTCCAAGTCAGGTATTAATCTATTTATCTGCATTGCAATTAAAGATAGATTTCCTAAACCTACGCTACAAACTATAGCTACTCTAATCTTTTTTGATTCTCTTTTAAACTTTTCTATTGATACTTGAAAATGCAATGCTATATATGCTATTTCGTCAATAGATAACCTCAGTCCATATTCCTGATAAATTAAGTTTTTAAATACTAAAGCTGCCTCAAAAGAAATACAATATTCTGTTTTTATTTTCACAGTAAAAGGATTTTCAATATTAATGCCATATAATATTCTATTAATCATAGCTTTAATGTGAATATACAATTCTTGTCTCAAAAAAGGATCATCTTCAAACTTAATATTAACTACTTTTTCTGCTTCTTTTATACCTCTATCACATAATGATACAACGTTATCAAAACTACTATTTATTCTTTTATTAACATCTAATACTTTTTTTTGAATTCTTGAAGATAATAACAATATTGTTATATAACACACTTCTTCTTCAATGAATGATATGTTAAATCTATTGCTAATCATATTAACAATAATGTTTGCTAAATTATATTCTCTTTCTGTTTTCAATTTATTAATTGTATTTAAATCAAAATATATAAATTTTCCCAACTTTATTCTCTCAATTGTAACAATTAAGTTTATTACTAAGGAGTTATATGATACATCTGTAAAACATACTTCGTCTAACTTAGCAATTTCATCAACCATTTCTATTACAGCATTAACATCAATGGAAATAAATACGTCCTTTATGTCGTTTCTTAAATTATTATTAATAATATCTGCTTCATTCTTATTACCATACTCAACAATTAAATTATTATTATCACTTTTAAATAGTTCCACAATAGCAAACCGTATAGATTTTTCATCTCCAACTACCCTTATACCTCTGCTAGGTTTTTTTTCTAAAACAAGATTATTTTTTTCTAAAAACTTTTTTATTTCTGCTAATTTATTTTCTACCACACTTCTACTAGCGAATATCTTATCTGCTAAATCATTTATAGTTATATAGTCGTTTGTATTAAATAGTTCAAACAAAATACAGTGTTTATAATCCCTATATACTCCATCATGATCAATCTTTTCTTTAATTATATCCATAGACATATTTAGAATTACTTTTTCGTCTCCTTCAATCCATACTCCAACTCTTGGTTTTTTAATAAGAGTTATGTCATAGTTTTCTAGAAACTTTTCTATTTCTTTTAAATCACTATATATTGTTCTTTCACTTACTCCTATAGAATTCTTTATATCCCTAATAGTGCATTTTCCCTCTGAAGCTATCTTAAATAATATTTTTTTTGAGCGCTCTGTTATATAATTCAAAAAATAACCTCCTTCGTCATGACTTCAACAATATTGTATATATTTACATTTATAGTGTATCATTGATATCATTTTAATAAAACACTTCCTTTTGCAGCATATAATGTTGAAAAATTATATTAATGAATATTAAAGCACAAATACATTGAAATCTTAATGCTAAAAATCAATACCTTCTTGACTTGGATAATATGTTCACTCTTCTAATTCACGAGTTATTCTTCTAGAAGTATCATAACTTCCGCTTGTTATCATATCTACTGTACTTAACCATTTTCCACCTTCTCTATATCCAGCTTAAATTTAGTTTATAGCAGTAACTCTTCCCCATAAAAAATCTTTATGAAGTTTAATCTTATTCATTTACTATTGCCTCTGCAATTATTTTTCTAATTCTTAGAAAAATCAACTTTTTTTGTAATCTTCACCTACTTTTAAGTATATAAAAAAACCTAACCTCATCAATTAAATACTCTACCTATAGTAAGATATCAAATTAGTAAACTTAGGTTTTTCCTTCATTATCAGTACAATCCTAAAGAACCTTATTATTAATTTGTATTTATATTAACACCATTTAAATATTGCCAATAAATTTTTTATATTTTTATTTCCTTAACTATAAAATTCATCTAATTTACTCTTTCTATAAATTTAATCTCTTAATTTAATTTTCCTCTTACTTTTATTTAATAATTGAATACTACCTATATTACCATAACTCACTTTTATAAATTATGAACAAAATGATATTCATTACTAAATTAACCAATACTCTTTTATTAATTTATAATCCAGTACCTTTTAAGTATAAGTTTAATATAATGAAAATAATCAATTATATTGAGGTAATAAAATGAATTCTAATGGATGGGGTAATTGGGAAGATTTATTAAGAGGTTGTGGCTATACCAACTCTTCAGATAATACAGATAACACTGGCTGTAATGACATACCAAATGGATTCCAGAATATTAATCCCCAGCTTTTTATATTAATAGGGGATGTACTTGGTAATATAATAGCTGGAAACATTCCTTTTAATGTACAAAACGCAATTGGAAACTGGTTTGAATTACTTGGTCAAGTTATTTTAACTTTTAATGCTCAACAACAATATTTTCAATCAGGACCAGGAAGATACTATGATCCTAAAAATTATAATGTTGATAATCCTTCTTGTAGCACTAATCCTACAGATTCAACTTCGAATACAACAAGTACATCAAATTCTTCTAATTCCTCAAGTTCATCAAAAGCATCAAGTTCATCACCAGTTTCCGAAAGTTCCACCTCAAATGATAATGATATTAATATAAATAAACTTCAAGAATTAGAAGATCAAGTTCAAGAACTAACTAATGAGCTAAATAAAATTAAAATATTGTTGCAAAAATAATTAGTCATAAATTACGCAGGAGTATTTTAAATAGAAAATAAGCTAATAGCTCCTTTAATTAGCTACTAGCTTATTCTCATTAATCTTACACTTTAAATTTTATTCAAGAGTACTTATACTATAATCTACTTTATTTCTCATTAAATAATTTTTTATTAAAATCACTATTGTGCTTAGTATAGCCATTACTAAAAATACCAATAATTCTTGCATTCCTAAATTACTTAAATGTAATATATTTTTAAATAAAAATGCTGCTACAAAAAATCCTATAGCTGTTGTTGTACATAGGAACACACGCATTTTATTGAATGGTCTACATACTCTTATTACTGCTAAAATACTAGTAAATCCAATCATACAATACATAATTGTAGTCATTTGTGGTACTTCTATATTTAAAGCTGGAGCTAAGAAATATAGTGTTATGATATTTATTATTATCACTAAAGCATATGGGAATGAATTCTTAAGTACACTTTTTAAGAAACTTTCTTTTATCTGTTTTCCATTTGGCTCGAAAGATATAAAGAATGATGTATATCCTTCAATAACGAGATCTATTAATGTTATTTGTATTGGTATAAATGGGAAAGCTGTAAAAGTAATAATGTTTAATATTGATAGCATAACTGAATATAGTGTTTTTATAAAGAATATTCTAGCTACATTAGTGATATTATTTACAACTCTTCTTCCTTCCATTAAAACATCTTTTAAGACCCCAAAGTCTGAATTTAAAAGTACTATCTGTGAAACCTGCTTTGCTACATCACTTGCTTCTGGAAGAGTTATACTACAATCAGCTTGCCTTAATGCAATAACATCATTTACTCCATCTCCAGTCATCGCAACAGTATGACCTTTAGATTGTAATGCTTGTACTAATAAACTCTTTTGATTTGGTGATACTCTGGCAAATATACTATACTTGTCTACTATACCTATTATTTCATCATCATTTTCTATAGTAGATAAGTCAATATATGATTCATAATCCTCTAATCCTGCTTGCCTTGCTATACTTGAAACAGTTATTGGATTATCTCCTGAAATTACTTTTACTGTAACCCCTTCCCCTTTAAAGAATCCAAGCATCTCTTTTGCATTTTTTCTTAATGGATCTGATAATTCTACTGCTGCAACAACTTCTATATTAGGTAACACATCTTCCACTATATCCTTAGAAAAACCTACAAGTAGCACTCTTTTTCCTTGTTTTTGTGCTTCTATCATGTTCTCTTTCATTTCAAAATCACTTTTGACCATTAATTTTTCAGGTGCTCCAACTATTATGGAACCTATATTCTTAAATGAAATAGAACTCCATTTTCTTTCAGATGAAAATGAATTCTTATAATCAACTTCAAATTTATCATTTCCTTTAAAGTAATCTTTTAAGGCTTGAAAAGTACCATTATTATCTCCCATTTCATTAACAAAAGCACTTAAGGCCTGACCTATAGAAATTGGCATTATTTCTTCATTAAATTTTTCAACATTAGAAACTTGCATCTTACCTTCTGTTATAGTACCAGTCTTATCAAGACATAGTGTATCTACATGAGCTAAAGTCTCTACGCTATATAAATCTTGAACAAGTACCTTTCTTTTAGCAAGTTTTATTACCCCTGTTGCAAGAGATATACTAATCAATAAAACTAATCCCTTTGGAAGCATTCCTAGTAACGCTGCAGATGTTGATACTACAGAACTTTTTATTAGTTCACCTCTAAAGAAGTATGCTTCTAAAAATAACAATAAACCTACTGGTATTATTATGTAGCTTGTAAGTTTTGTAACTTTCCTCATAGATTTAACTAATTCTGAATTTATACCTTTGTGCTTTTTGCTTTTTAATGTAATTTCTGCTGCTAAATTATCTTTACCTACTTTTTCAACCCTGGCATAACAATTTCCACTAACAACATAACTTCCTGAAAATAATTTATCTCCTGGCATCTTTATAATTGTATCTGATTCACCAGTTAGTAGAGATTCATTTACTTCTATTTTTCCATCAATAACAACCGAATCTGAACAAATTTGATTTCCCATATTAAGTATAGTTACATCATCTAAAACAACTTCATCTACACCTATACTAGTTTTTATTCCATCTCTTATTACATCCACCTTTGATACTGTAAGTACTGATAATTTAGCTACCATATTTTTAGCATGTATTTCTTGAAAACTTCCAATGCATATATTTAATATAATTATCAGCATAAAAGCTAAATTAGAATAAGCTCCAACAGACATTAAGGCAATAGCAATAATAAAATTATACAAATTAAATAATGTAAATACATTTCCTGAAATAATCTCCCAATTAGATTTTACAGTCTTTTCATCTACAATATTAATTTCTCCTTTTTCCTTCCTCTCTAATACTTCCTCTTTCGTTAATCCTAATGTAGTCTCTCGCATTTCCATAATAACACGCTCCATATTCATATCTCTTGTAAGTACATTTAAATTTATTCTAAATAATATTATTGAGTATAACCCTTCAATGTAAAATTTAGGTTAAACTAAAGTTAAATATATTTAATTAAACTTATTAGTTCTTGATATTCTAATAATTAGTATATCCCTTAGAGTTAATTTGATGGAAATGACTTTTTTAAATTTTATATACTTTTATAATATGAAAGAAAAGGTACTGCTTTTACGCAATACCTTTCTTGAACTTTAAATATGGAGACTATTCTCATGAATAATACGCTATATTTTCTTAACTATTATTAGTTACCTTCTAATTCATCTACAAATAGTCTAAGTCTTTATCAGCTTCTTCTATATCAAAACCATTTTCTTTATCCATGTCTTTACTATGGATTACAATAATACTGCTTTTCCATGCTTATGTACACTTAATTTTAATGTATCTATAATTTCTTTTGCTGCATCATTATCTAAATTCTCTTTCTATTAATGTACATCTAAGATTTCTTTATTACATCCCCGTTCATCATCTCCTATTAATCACATACTTTATGACTCTATATTATCAACCCAATGTGAAATTAATATAAAAACAAATAATTATTTATATGTATTTAAACATTTATTATTTTGTTTCTCCAAAAAAAAACACTGGCTAGTGTTCTCTAGTAATTTCTATGCAATTATATTATTTGAAAGTCATAGTAAACTTCATACCTCTTTCAGTTGCATTAAAATAATGTATAGCTTTTATCTCCTATAATCAATTCAATATTCACTCTATATTTTTTAGTAAAATCTTCTGCTATACTCGGACTAGTATACTTATTGCTTTCTTCTAACTTCTGTACTAATTGACTAGTAATATTATCTAAGTATTGTTTCTTCTTATTCGTATAGAAAGTAGGTAATAACATATAAAGTAAAGTGTGAGAGATAATTATTATTATCCCCATTAATGCCATTGTAAATAAATAAGTTTTTTGAAATAGTTTTAATTTTTTCATCTTTTCTCCTCAAACTTATATTATCAATATGAAATTAATATAAAATTATATTA
>NZ_JAWGSV010000082.1:0-12303 GCF_032552055.1 Clostridium sp.
ATCTATAATATATATGATACGACTATATAAAATGAAATTTAAATATGAAAAAAGATTAACAGTTAAAGTTTTGCAGTTAGTTATTTTTAATATATCTATAATTGCTGTAATAACTGGATTATGGTCTTTATTTACAATAGTACTTATTCTTATTTTCATCCTACTATTCTTACCAAAAAAGTTTCGCAAATAAAAAAGAAAACTATTCAAGGAGTCTTTAACATATTGTTCGTAGGTCGACTTGGAGCATGCGACGGAAACAGAGCATAATATTGTTAAAGACTCCTGCACAAATTAATTCTATAGTATTCTAATTGGATCAAAGTTTAAGTAATCACAAGAAGTTATTATATATTCAGTTCCTTCAAAATCTCCAGAAAAAGCTGTATTTAAAGATGGTCCATGTAAATGTCCATATATAACTTTTTCTACTCCATATTCTTTAAATAATTCAGTAAAAGCAGATGGCTCTCCCTTATCATTTAATGGTGGATAATGAATCATTACTATAAACTTTTCATATCCAGCTTCTTTTGCTTTATCTAAAGATAGTCTTAATCTTATTAATTCTCTATCAAATATCTTCTTATCTTTTTCAGTAAATCTATCTGTTCCTTCAAGTATCCATCCTCTTGATCCACAAATAGCATAATCTTCATATGTATAGAAGTTATTTTGTATAAACTTCATATCTTCATACATACTATTAAGCTTTGATATTCCGCCCCACCAATAGTCATGATTACCTTTCGATATAATCTTTTTGCCAGGTAATGAATTAATCCAATCTAAATCTGCCTTACTATCGCTTGATCTCATTGACCAAGATATATCTCCTGCAATTAATACCATATCATTTTCTGTAATTTTATTAGTCCAATTTTCCTTTATCTTTTCATCATGCTTAAGCCACTTTTCTCCAAAGATGTCCATAGGCTTATCTGCTGCATTAGCAAGATGAAGATCTGAAATAGCGTATAAAGCCATTAATTTAACTCACCTTTCCTATATTAAATAAAAGCATTAAGAGCATTACCTCTTCATTTTTAATTGAGCTTTAGCTCCTCTGCTCTACTTTAAACTATCTAAATCTGTTATATATGCAATTATATGTGCTACTGCTTCATAAATGTCATCTGGTATATATTCTCCAACATCTACATTGCAAAGCAAATCTGTCAATTCCTTATTATACACTATAGGAACATCATTTTCTTCTGCTTTTTCAATAATTTTATCTGCAATATGGCCCATTCCACTTGCAGTCACTATTGGAGCTACTATATTTTCTTCATATTTTAAGGCTGCTGCTTTTTTACTCCACTTCATTGTATTCCCCTATTTTCTTTACCTTTCCTTTTAGGTTAAACTTATTAAACCATTCTATCTAACGAAATGCCAGAATCAGGATTAAAGAAATCTCTACAAGTAGTTAATGAAACTTCCTCTTCCTTTTTACTTACCCTTACATCTACTGCAAATCCCATATTTTCTATATTTGATATCAACTTATTTTTTGTTATATCTATTATTTTAACAAATTTATCTTCACATTTTAAATCAATATCTATTTTTTTATCTAAAACCTTCATATATCCATCTACTATACCTAAGTTCTTAGTATCTATAGTTATAACCATTTTTATATTTGTACTATCTATTTTCTTACTATCTTTTCTTTTATCCTTAACTATAAGCTTACATGGATATTCATTTGCCCTAATCTTAACTGGAATATCTGCATAATAATATTCTGTGCTTAACTTGTTAAATAGTTTTATTTCATTTATATTATTTTTTATAACTTCAATAAGTTTATCTGATAATATATTTTCACCTTTTAGAGAGTTTAAAATATCTTTTATTATTTCTTTACTAGTTTCTCCAGTATTTTGAATGGATGCTTTAACTATATCTTTGCTTAAAAGCTTTGAATTTAACTCATTAACTTCTGATTTTACATTACCTAAATTCTTTATTGACTCTTCAGCATTTTCACTTCCTATTGTCTTTATATCCTTAGAATCTATATTTGAATTATTTAATTGATTCTTTATAGATTCTTCTTTTTCAGCTATTTCTTGATACTTTAAGTTTATCCCATCTTGCAGCTTACTAAACTCCTCTTCTGTAAGGGTTATTCCTTTTCCCATAAGATTAGATAATACAGTTTCTGCTTCGCCCTTAGTGAATTCTAAAGAATTAGTAATTCCTAAAGCTTCATTATTAGATTTATTAATATAACTATTAAAATCATCTATTAAGTTATTTTCTCCAATAGAATTATATTCAGAAATAACTGACTTAAGGCTATTTATAAACTCCTCTGGATCTAAGTTATTAATTAAATTTGATAATCTATCAAACTCAGCACTTGTAAAGGAAGCTCTTCTGTTTAATAGTACATCCTTTAAGCTTAAGTTTAAATAATCCTCTGTTTGTCCAGAAATTGATCTTAAAATAGATAATAAGCTTACTTTTGAATTTTGAGTTTCTGACTTTTGATATAAAGTATTTAAGGCTTTATTAATAATTGAACCATCAGTAGCATTTTCCTTATTAGTCTTATTTACTAATTCACTCCCTTCAGAGTGTGCTTTTATACTATTATCTAAAGTGATTCCTTTTTCTATAATTTCTGCATTTTTTCCTATTGAATTACTGTCTTTTCCTAATTGTGTACCTTCATAATCTCCTTGCAAGTCTGAAGATGATTGTGATAATAATTCATTAACTTCTTCCATGCTTAGACCCATATTATTCACTAAAGCTTCCTTTAAGGATGAAATATCTCCTTGGATATTGCTTAAAATTTTAAGGATACTCTTATCACCTTTAAAAAGATTATTATAGGCTGTTATATTTTCCTTTGTAATATCTATATTATTTTCAAAGATTAATAATAAATCTTCTTTGCTTAAAGTCTTAAAAGCATTTAAAAACTCTTTAAGTTCATTAATAACCTTATTTCCTTCTGCACTTTCAGGGGATATCCCCTTTGTCTCTAAGTATTTAGAAATAAACTCATCTATTTCACCTTCATTAAGATTAATCTTATCTAAAAACTTCCCTAAAGCTTGAATTTCTTTAATATTTTCCTTAGTTAAAGGTATATTAAACTTAACCATTGACCTTAGTAAATCTATATTCTCCTTACTAAGCCCTTCTTTTGTAATTATACTTTCAAAATCTCCAGGACTTAAATCTTCTACATCAATATTTTTAGCAACTATTTTTAATTTAAGCTTTCCTCCTTCAAAACCATCAACTTCGAATCTATGAAAGCCCTTACTTAAAGAATCAATATCTCCATCTATCTCTGCTTCAAATTCCCAACCATCAACTAACTTTATAACTGCTTCTTTTCCTTCTTTCTTTACTACTTTTCCAGAAAACTTCTCTCCAGTATCAAAAGTCATCTTACTAGTTATTCTTTTATTATTTATATTATAGGCATTACCAACATTAAAAATCCCTGGCATAATTCCACCTCTTATCATCCTACTATATGTTTCAATTAATAATCTACATCTATAATCTTATAACAATATCGATCTAAACATTCTTTAGTAAAATAACAAAATTGAAAGCATATATAGTCTTTAATTATTATATAAGTTGTTAAAATAACTTCATGTCCTAAATATTTTTAATACTAGACATAACATAATAAATATTAGACTCTTTCTGCAACTTATATATTACTTATATTATCGAGTAATTAATAAAAAATCTTAACTTTGAATTTGGAAACATCTTGGAAATATTATTATTATCTTTAGAAAATATTGCCTTATATAATAAAATCAAAGATAAAAATAAAAGGAGGTTATATTATGATAAGAAAAAAACTAATGAACCTTTTAATATCAACCGTTATTTTAGTGCCCCTACTATTTATCTCTTGTAATAATTCCAGTAAAAAAATAACTATATCAGAAGATACCCAAAGTGAAGTTGCCTTGGAAGAAAGTGAAGTCTTAGCTGCAATAACTGATGGTGAAAAACTTATAGACGAAGAAAAATTTGAGGAAGCAAAAGAAGAATTCATTAAAGCAATTACTTTAGATAAGACTAATAAAGAAATGTACCTAAGAATAAAAGATAAATACTTGTCTGTAGATAAAACAGATGAAGCATATTATTTTATTAAGACTGCTGTTACAAATAATGTGGATGTTGAGAATATGAAATCTGTATTAAAAGATATATCTAATAAATTTGAAAAAATAAATATTCAAACTTCAATATATCAAAATGGCAATTACTCATTGCCTCAGCAAGTTACCACTATGATTTCAGGTGATCAAGTTAATATTCCAGTATCTTGGGAAAACCAAGTAGTAGATACAGCAAATGTAGGAACTTCCACTTTCCAAGGATATAACGAGGAGTATGGTAGGAATGTAACCGTAGAACTTACTGTTTTAGAGAATGTTTATGAAAGGCAATATGGTTTCTTAAAAAATATTAAAACAGAGAATGGAAAGACTTATATTTATGTTGATTTAATAGAGCTTTATATAGGTGACGAGGCTTTACCTGAAGCTATAAAAGATAATAAAGCTGGATATGATGAAGAAAAAAAGAGATATTTCTTACCTGATCCAATTTATATTAGAAATAATTATGATACTATTTCAACTTATTTAGTTGATAATAATACCTCTTATTATTTATGCGCTCATAATTTTTTCCCAGAAAAATCAGAGCTAAAAGCTGGAGATGAAGTACCCGCTTCTTTAGATGAATTTTCTGCAATGAATACTAAGTATCTCAATGATACTAACTATGGACTAATGGTATGGTTTGATATAAAGAATGGTACGGTAACAAAAATTTCTCAGCAATATAGACCTTAATAGAAAGGAGAATTAATATGTTTAAGAAAGTAAAAAAATACGGAATAATTTTTATCATTTTTTCTTTATCAATATTTTTATACTCTTGTACAGATAGTACAAAAAAAGTTACACTTTCTGAAAATACAGGAGAAGATATATTAGTAGAAGAAGATGAAATAGCTGAATACCTAAATACTGCAAAAAAACTTCTTTCTGATAATCAATTTACTGAAGCTAATGATTTATATAATAAAGCACTTTCCTTAGATAATACAAATAAGGACTTATATATAAAAATTAAAGATGACCTTCTTAATTTAAATAGATATGAAGATGCTTATACTGTAATAAGAAAAGCCATTGATAATAATGTTGACGTTGAAAATATGAAATCTGTATTAAAAGATATATCTGACAAATTCGAAATTATTAAGTTATCAAGTTCAATTTATCAAAATAGCAATTACTCATTACCTCAGCAAGTTACCACTATGATTTCAGGTGAAGAAGTTAATATTCCAGTATCTTGGGAAAACCCAGCTGTAGATACATCAAATATAGGAACTTTCAATTTTCAAGGATATAACGAGAAGTATGGAAGGAGTATAGTGTTGGACCTTACTGTTATAGAGAATGTTTATGATAAGCAAATAGGTTCAATAAATAAGACTTACACTTCTAATGGAAAAACTTATATAGATGTTGATTTAGTTGAATTTTATACAGGTGAGGAAGCTTTAGCTGAAGCAAAAAAAGATAATGCTGCTGCTTATGATGAAACAACAGGAGAGTATTTCCTTCCATTCGGAAATTATATAAGAAACAATTATAGTACTATAACAACTTATGAAGTTTCAAAAGATTCCATTTACCAACTATATTTTCTTGATTTATTCGCTTTAGGTTACGATAGTGAATCACAAATACCTGAACTTAATACAGTTTCTTATGAAACTTTTAAAAGTTATATTGATATGATATACAAAATGCAAGTAGATTATGGTCATGTTGTAGATGGAGAAATTGAAAGCAGTAAAACTACTTTATGCTGGATAGAACTTAAAAATAATAAAGTACAATCTATCTATAGAAAATATGCATTTTAATAAACTATTCCCAGAATTGTACTCAACAAAAATTAAAGGAGAATTAATATGTTTAGGAAAGTTAAAAAATACGGAATAATTTTTATCATTTTATCTTTATCAATATTTTTATACTCTTGTACAGATAGCACAAAAAAAGTTACACTTTCTGAAAATACTGGAGAAGATATATTAGTGGAAGAAGATGAAGTAGCTGAATATATAAATACTGCAAAGAAACTTCTTTCTGATAATCAATTTACTGAGGCTAATGATTTATATAATAAAGCACTTTCCTTAGATAATAAAAATAAGGACTTATATATAGAAATTAAAGATAACCTTCTTAATTCAAATAGATATGAAGATGCGTACACTGTAGTTAATAAAGCTATTGATAATAATGTAGATGTAGATAATATGAATAAAATAGCTAAGGATATAGCTTCAAATTTTCAAACTATCCAAGTTAACTATTCAGCTTATGAAGGATCAAACTTTATCTTACCTACTACTATTACTACTACATTAGATAATAAGGAAGTTACTCTAAATGTGGCTTGGGATAATTCATCTGTAAATACAAAAAAGGTTGGTGAATATTCTTATAAAGGTTTTAGTCAAGAGCATTTCAGAAATATTGAAGCTAAAGTTAATATTTTAAATAGAAAAGAAACTGTTATTGGTTCAATCAAAAATATATATACTGCTAATGGAAAAACTTATATTGATGTAGATTTAGTTGAGTTTTACTTTGGAAGTAAGATAGCATTACCTGAAGCTATGAAAGATAATAATGCCGTGTACGATGAAGAAAGAGGAGAATATTTTCTACCTGATGGTTATTATATAAGAAACAACTATACAACTATAACTACCTACGAGGTTTCAGATAATTGTAGTTATAAATTATTAGAGCATGATTTAGAAGAAAGATTAGGTTATGAAATTGATAATAAAGGAACATCCGATATTAATTTTGATTGTTCAGCTAAAAATTTTAAGGAAGTTATAAAATTATATAATGAATTTGAAAAAGAAGAATTTGATGATAAGGGTAGACCAATTACTAATAGATCAAAATTATGCTGGATTGAACTAGATGCTGGAATAGCTCAATCTATATATAGACAATACACACCTTAGGTGCTGTCGCACAGTGAATAATGAAAAAATGAAAGAATGAAAAATTAATGATAAAACTTCTAGAGAAGTTTTTAATAAAAATGTATTTTCAGTAATTCCTAAGGAATTACCTAAATAAATTAGTTCCCCCAAATACCTATAGTAGTTTTTTCATTCTATATTTTTAAGGGTCTGTCTTTATGGCAGCCCCAATTATTTTTACTATATCAAACACCTTTTTCTGGAAACTATTTATTAATTTGTAAAATTTTATTATAATTTACTTATAACAATTCTATAAAGGAGGTTAATATGAATAATGAAATACTCATTGTTGAAGATGATAAATCTATAAATGATATATTATTTCACACTTTAAAATCTGAAGGCTATGCACCTTATAGTGCCTTTTCTTTAAAAGATGCTAGAGATTATATAAATGTTAATTTGCCTGACTTAATTTTATTAGATTTAAACTTACCTGATGGAGATGGGTTTCAGTTATGCAAAGAAATAAACTCAAATAATTCTGTTCCGATTATAATACTTACTGCTAAAAGTGATATTGTGGACAAGATCCTAGGTCTTGAGCTTGGTGCAGATGACTATATTACTAAACCCTTTCATATTAAAGAAGTAATAAGCAGAATTAGAGCTATTTTTCGAAGAATAGAAAAAACTACTAATGGTTCAAATTCAAATTTTACCAATATAAATGAAAACATAAAAATTAACTTTAAAAATAGAACAGTATTAAAAAATAATGATCTTATTCAACTTAAGCCAAAAGAATATGAGCTTTTAGAATTCTTTGTTCAAAATAGAAATAAAGTCTTTTCTAGAGATCAGCTTATTGATAATGTTTGGGAGTTTTCTTATGATGGTGATTTAAGAACAGTAGATATTCATATAAGAAGGCTTAGAAGTAAATTAGATACTAAGGGCACCCCTTCTATAATTGAAACAGTATTTTCCGTTGGATATATTATGAGGTAGATTATGAAAATTAAATATAAATTCACCTTAATTATTACAAGTATTCTTATTATTTTAGGACTCTCCCTGAATATTTCTGTAAGAAAAATACTTAAGGATAATATGGAAAGCTCAATAACGTCCTCAATGAAAGAAGTTATGAAAAGTACTAGAGAATCTATAAAATATACCCTATCCCAGAGAAACTACCTATATAAAGATAAGGCTTTAAAAGAAGAAGCAAATTATTTATTAGATTATATATCACAAAACTTTGATAGTACACTACAAATTTGTGATATTAGTGGTAATGTACTAGCTTCAAATCTATCTTTTAAGCCAATAGAAATAAGTCAAAACCTTAGTGAAGTTAAGGAAGGTAAAACTATAGTCAATATTAAATATCAAAATAATGAACTAATTGGTGTATTATCTTATCCTATTATAATAAATGAAAGTTATATTGGAATTATAAATTTAAATAAGGACTATACACCTCTATATGAGGAATATTATAAAGCAACAAACATTTTAACCTTGATTGAAGTAATAATAATAATCTTTATATTTCTATTATCAACTAGGCTAACTAATAAAATAGCAAAACCTATTACTAATTTAACTATAGCAGCAAAAAGCCTTGGAGAAGGTAATTATGATGTATTATTAAACACTGAAGGTACTGATGAAATATCAATTTTATCTAGAGAGTTTCTTAATATGAAGAATAAAATTAAAGAGCAAATATTAGATATAGAAAATGAAAAAGAAAAGGTGGAAAAATTAGCACTAAGTAGAAAAATTTTTTTTGATACAGTAACCCATGAACTTAAAACTCCACTTACTTCAATTATTGGATACTCAGAAATGCTATTAGAAAATGGAGTAGATGATGAAGAATTCAAAAAAAGAGCTGTAAGTAGAATCTATTCTGAAAGCCAAAGATTAAATACCCTTGTTTTAGAAATAATAAAAATATCTAAAGGACTCTCATCAATAAAAGAAGACTATATAGAATTTAATATAAAGGAACTACTTGAACAAGTAATTTCTGATATGTCTATAAAAGCTGAAAAATATAATTTAAACATAATCTATAATTTAGAAGATAGCATATTAAAGATTAAAGCTAATAAAATTAAAGAAGTTTTTATTAACTTAATAGATAACGCTATTAAATATTCTATTAATACTAATGATAATAATATAGAAATCAGCGGATATACAGAGGACAACTCCTACAAAGTTTCAATTATAAACGAAGCTAATCCAATTCCTGAAGAAATATATAGCCATGTTTTTGAACCATTTATAAAAATGAATTCAGATGAGGACAACTATAGTTCTGGCCTAGGACTATATCTTTGTAGTGAAATAATAAAAGATCATAATGGAAGCATTACTTTATCAAACGGAAATAAAGTAGAAGCAACTGTATCTCTACCAATATAAAATGAAAGAATGAAGTAAGGAGGTTTTACTATGCAAGACCTCCTTTATTTTAAGGATACCCTTGTAAAAATCTATAAGGATTTTTTATAAAAATTCTTTCATTTTTTAATTTTTTATTCCTTAATTAAAAAATTTCTTCGCATTTTTAAATTTAAGTTTTTCTATAACACCACTTAATTTCTTAGTAATCTGAAATTCAATGATATAAATTAAAAAATAAACTCACCTCGCCTGAGTTTATTTCTTCATTATTCATTCTACATTTTTCATTCTTAATTTAAAAAAGGGCTGCATATGCAGCCCTTTTTTACTCTACTACTATTTTATTGTAGTTTTTCTTACCTCTTTTTAGTAAAGCAGTTCCATCTTCAAGGTCTGATTCTTCAAGAGTTCTTGTAACTTCAGTTACTTTTTCACCATTTAAAGAAAGTCCTCCCTGCTGAATTAATCTTCTTCCTTCAGCCTTTGATGGTACTATTTTATTTTCAGCCATTATATCTAAGATTGTTGAGCCAAGCTTTTCTTTAGATATAGTAACTGTTGGAACGTTGCTCATATCTACTCCACCTGAGAATAAAGCTTCAGCTGCAGTCTTAGCCTTAAGTGCTTCCTCTTCTCCATGAACTAACTTAGTTACTTCAAAAGCAAGTCTCTTCTTAGCTTCATTAATTGCTGCACCTTCAACTGCACAAATACTTCTAACTTCATCCATAGGTACGAAAGTTAATAATGCTAAACACTTTTCTACATCTGCATCATCAACATTTCTCCAATATTGGTAGAAATCAAATGGAGATACTTTATTAGGATCAAGCCATAAAGCTCCTCCTACAGTTTTACCCATCTTTTGTCCTTGGCTGTTAGTTAAAAGTGTACAAGTCATAGCCATTGATTGACCTTGAGCTTTTCTTCTAACTAATTCAACACCTGCAATCATGTTTGACCATTGGTCATCTCCACCTAATTGCATCTTACATCCATATTTTTGGTTTAATACATAGAAATCATATCCTTGCATTAACATATAATTAAACTCTAAGAAAGAAAGTCCCTTTTCTAATCTTTGCTTAAAACATTCAGCTGTAAGCATTCTATTTACTGAGAAATGAACTCCTACTTCTCTTAAGAAATCTACATAATTTAAATTTAATAACCAATCAGCGTTATTAACTAATATAGCCTTATCATCAGAAAAGTCTATAAATTTTTCCATTTGCTTTTTAATAGAATCAACATTATGTTGAATTTGTTCCTTAGTTAACATTGATCTCATATCAGTTTTCCCTGATGGATCTCCAACCATAGCTGTTCCACCACCAACAAGAGCTATTGGTCTGTGACCTGCTCTTTGCATATGAGCCATAAACATTAACGCAATAAAATGTCCAACATGTAAACTATCAGCAGTTGGATCAAATCCTATATAAAAAGTTATCTTTTCCTTTTCTAAAAGTTCTCTAGTCTCATCTTCATGAGTAAATTGCTTTATGTATCCACGATCTAATAATTCATCTAAAACATTAGCCATTCCACGTAACCTCCTATTTATTACTTATTATAGTATATCTTTTTATAGCCATAATATCAATGTTGAATTAATAGAAATTCTACCTACTTTTTATTCAACTATAAACTCTAATTCTCCAAATATAATATCTTTATATAATTCCTCTATGGAACCTTCACTATGAGTATATTCATAATGTATGCCCTGCTCGGCATTATTAATTGGCTCAATCGTCCATGTAGGAATTGGGTGAGAAATAAGTAGATTATTTAGTAATATATAAATAAATAATAACTTCTTCATAATTAATCACCGTCCGATGGTTATAGTATTCTACAGAGCATTTAAAAATATTAAAAACTACTTATTCATTGAAATGAAATGTTATATTTTTAGTTTGCAATACAAACATATTTCATAATATGAAATTATTACTAAGCAACTAATAAAAATATTCTTTTAAAATTCAACATTATCCCTTTGGGAAAATATGTTATAATAAATTCGTAATATTTTGAAATTTTCAAGAAATATCTAAATAAAATTTGTAAGGAGAGAAAAATATGGATCAAATAACTACTCCTAAAAAATGGGGCATAGGCAGTATTTCTTTATTGCTTTCTATACTTGGAGCTATGTTTTCATTTACTTTTTGGAATGGAAAAGAGCTCGGAAAACATTTTTTAAATGCAATTGGGGTATCATTCCCTGCTCCAATAATTTCTCTAATTCTATTATTTATAGCACTATTTATAGGATACAGATATAAGAATGATTACCTTGCAAAACCAGGTAAAGCAATATCTATAGTATTTATTTCGATAATAGTTGTTTTAACAATAACAAGTTCATTATTATAAATCACTGCTAGTAAATGAGCTTTGAAAATTGAACAATATAATATTAGATAAATATTGTATTATTCAATCATACTTACATTAAATTGTGATGGAGAAATAGTTAAATGGTTTTCTATGAGAAATAGGAAAAGTGCACATAGTCACTAAATTTCAACTTGTTTACTAAATAGGATGACTATTCTACTCTATTAATAGATAAAATTCAATAACATAATTCAGCAAAATATATTGCACTCTATTTAGGATAGTAACTTATGATGTAATAGATAATGAAAAAAATTATTAATCATAGGAGGTAATATGAAAAAAACTATAGTTTACTCAATTGCTTGGTTATCAACAGGAATAGCAGTTTCAATAGCTGTTTATGTAACAAAAAGTGCAACTCCATTATTTGCAATGTTAATTCCTATATTCATTATGGGATCTACTAAGGAAGAAGATTAAATCATGAT
>NZ_JAWGSV010000083.1:0-12236 GCF_032552055.1 Clostridium sp.
AGAGAATATTATCAACTATAACAAATCTCTGAAGCCTTTAGAGAAGCTTTTAAATGATGATGATGATGATGTAGAAATGCTAAGGAAACAAGTAAAGTCTAAAATCTCAAAAATTAAGGAGCAGATTAAAGCTATTCCTAATCGTATTGATGAATGTAACTTGCAAATATCAGAGGAAGATTTTGAATCCTTAGAAGCTAAGAAAAAGGATATAAAAGCTGAAATGGAAAAAGTTAATGAATTAATATCAGATAAATCCAAAGTCAATGATGAAAAATTAAAGCTTCAGGATCAACTATATAAATTGAAAAATGAATATTCAGATAAGCTTAATCAAGCTAAGAATACACTTAATGCTCCTTTAAAGGAACTTCAATCTAAGTTAAGAGATATTAATTATAAGATACAAGATATAGAGCTAGAAGTTGAGCAAGTAGAGAGAAAGATATTCAAAACTAAGGAAGGAATTGGATTTAGTAAAGAAAGCATCAAGGAAAAAGAAAAAGAACAAGATAAATTAAGAAAGCAATTTAAGGAAGAAAAAGCTAAGACATTTGAATTTGATGAAGATGCAAAATATTGTCCAACTTGCATGAGAGAGTATGAAGAAGAAAAAATAACTGAAATAAAAGATAACTATGAAGAAAAATTTGAGGAATTGAAGAAAAAAATAATTTCTAATATAAGCTCTAAAGGGAAAGCATTAGGACAAATAATAGAAAAAAATAAACTAAGCATTGAAGAAGATGAAAAGTTAATCAAAAAGTATAATGAGGATCTTCTTAATTTAAAGTCAAAAATTGAAAAGTTGACTATTGAAGGTAAGGAGCTTGAGGACAAGCTTACAAATTATAGTGTTTCTAATGAAGTAACATTTGAAGGAAAAGAAGATCTAGAAAATAAGATTAATTTAACCATTCAAGACATTGAAAACATATCTGAAGATAACAATCTAGAATTAAGAGCTAAGTATAATTCACTATCCTATAAACTAGATGAAGTAAATACCCAATTAAGCAAAAAATCAAATAATGAAAGGCTTGTATTAAGAATAAGGGAGCTTGAGCAAGAAGAGAAGGATTTATCTGTTATTCAAGCTGAATTAGAAGGACAAGACTTCTTATGCGAAGAGTATATAAGAACCAAGGTAGAACTTTTAGAGGGAAATATTAATAGAAAGTTCAAAGGGGTTTCATTCAAGTTATTCAATCAACTTGTTAATGGAGGACTTGAAGAAACTTGTGAAGCATTGATAGATGGAGTTCCTTTTACAGCTGCTAATACAGCAAGTCAAATAAATGCTGGATTAAGTATTATAAATACATTATGTGAGCACTATGATGTTACAGCTCCAATATTTGTAGATAATGCTGAAAGCGTAAATAACTTAGAGTTATGTAATAGTCAATTAATTAAATTGATGGTTACTTTAGATAAAAAAATAAAAGTGGAGGTAATGAATTAATGGCAAATAAAGAAGCGGGATTAACATTAACTAAGGAAGATGCACTAAATAACGTGCTAGTAAAGATAGAGAGCTTAAAGAAAAATAATGAGATAGTTTTACCAGCTAATTATAACGAAGCTAACGCTATTAATGCAGCTTGGTTGATGCTACAAGATGTAAAAGTAAAGGTAGGTAGTGATTATAAACAAGCTTTAGAAGTATGCAGCAAAAACAGCATAGTTGAATCAATGTATAACATGGTTATTCAAGGACTTAACCCTGTAAAGAAGCAATGTTACTTTGTTCCATATGGAGGTAAATTAACTCTTATGAGGTCTTATATGGGTACTGTAGCTGTAACTAAGAGACTAAAAGGGGTTAAGGATGTTAAGGCATTTGCTATTTATGATGGTGATAAATTTGATATGGCATTTAACAAGGATACTTATAATATTGATTTTGAATTTGAGCCTAAATTCCAGAACATTGATAACAAGAAAATAAAAGGTGCATTTGCAATAGTAATTGGTGATAACGGAGAAAAGCTTCATACAGAAATAATGACCATGGAGCAAATAAAGAAAGCTTGGTCTATGAGTAGGACATATAAGAACGATTCAAAAGTTCACAATGATTTCACTGAGGAAATGGCAAAGAAAACAGTAATCAATAGAGCTTGTAAAAAGTTCTTTAATACAAGTGATGATAATGATTTGTTAGTTGAATCACTTTATAAGACTAATGATAGCTTAGAGGATAAATATAACCAGGAAGATATTATAGAAGCAACTCAAGCAGAAGTTAAGGAAGAGATAAAGGAAGAAGGAAACAAAGAATTTATAGATGTTCATGTTGAAGAAGTAAAATCAGAAAAAAATGAGACTCCTAAAGTTGAAGCTGAAATAGTAGAAGAACCTATAAATAATGACGAGGAGCCTGACTTTTAATGATTAGAGTTGTAGCAACTGGCTCAAGAGGAAACTTTTATATTCTAGAAGCTGGAGAAGAAATTCTCCTTCTAGAATGTGGAATTAATATAAAAGATATAAAAAAGGCTTTAAATTTTGATTTATCAAAGGTTGTAGGATGCCTTTTAACACATAGTCACAATGACCATTGTAAGGCTATAGAGGAAGTTTTGAAATTCACAGATGTATTTACAAGCAAAGGAACAAAGGAAGAGCTACGAGAGAGATTTCAGCTAAATAGGCATTGCTTTGAGATTGAGCATAATAAACCTTTTGAGATAGGTAACTTTATGATAGTTCCATTCAATACTCAACATGATACTAATGAGCCTTTAGGATTTTTAATACATCATAAAGAGATTGGTAATGTAATTTTTGCTACAGATACTTATTACCTTAAATATAAATTTAGAGATATAGATTACGCATTAATTGAATGTAACTATAGCGAAGAAATACTAGAAGATCTACCAGAGTATAGAGCAAGATTATTAAAATCCCATATGAGTTTAGAGAATTTAAAGGATACTTTGAAAACTTGGGATTTATCTAGAACTAAAAAAATAGTTTTGATTCATATGTCAGATAGCCATGGAAATTCAGAAAAATTCATTAAAGAAATAAATGAACTTACTGGAGTAGAGACAATTATAGCAGCTCCAGGAGTTGAAATATGAAAGGAGAATTATGGAGGAGTTTAAGAAATTCTTATTAGACGGAAACCCTTATGTAATAAATATTGTTTTAAATATCATAGATTCAGAGATGGAAAAAGCAGAGCAAGACAGTGATTATTTTAAATCACTTAAAGATTTAGCTCATAAGTTTATAAAAATACAAAGTATTAAAGGGGAGATTTAATTGGATTTGTTAGCGCTTGCTAATCAAGAAAAATTTATAGAATTACTAAGAAAAACTAAAAGGGAAGGAATAGAAAATTTAATTAAATGGTTAATGGGAACTGATTTCTTTAGTGCTCCAGCATCTACAAGATTTCATAGTAACTATGAAGGTGGATTATGTCAACATAGCTTAAATGTATATGAAGTATTTAGTAAGAAGTGTAAAGATAATAGAGTTTCATTATCAGAAGATAGCGTAACAATAGCTGCTTTACTTCACGATATTTGTAAAGCTAATTACTATGTTGCTAGTACAAGGAATGCTAAGAAAGATGGAAAGTGGATTCAAGTTCCTTATTATGCAGTAGAGGATCAAAACCCTTTAGGACATGGAGAAAAGAGTTGCTTAATAATTCAAACATTCATAAAGCTTACAAAGGAAGAACTCTACTCCATTAGATGGCATATGGGTGGATATGAGCCTAAGGAAAACTTAAATACCATAAGTACAGCGTGGAATATGTGTAAAGCAGCAGTATTACTTCATACGGCTGATTTAGAAGCTAGTTACTTAATGGAGGAGCATAGGGAGGTTTTATAATGGAAGAAAAAGATATAATTATCAAAAATTCAATAGGAGTTGGACAACAAAGACAGTTATTAGAGTTAACTAGAGAGTTAGCAAGAACTTTAACTGAGGAAGAATTTTTAAAAATAGTTTCAGTTTATAACAGTGTAGTTAATAGATTAATTAAACAAGCAGAGGAGGAGGGCATAGAAATATGAATAAAGTAATACTTATCGGAAGACTTACAAAGGATCCTGAACTAAGTCACGCTCAAGGAAATGGAACAGCGATTTGTAGATTCTCTTTAGCAGTTACAAGACCATTTAAAAAGGATGAAACTGATTTTATTAATTGTATTAGTTTTGGTAAAACTGGAGAAATAATTGTTCAATATATGACTAAGGGTAGACAGTTAGGTGTAGTAGGAAGCATAAGAACTGGTTCATATGATTCTAAAGACGGAACTAAAAGATATACAACTGATGTAATAATAGAAAGTTTTGATTTTATAGGCAATGGACAAAGTAATAATTCCAATGGATTTAATAATTCAGGAAGTGGATTCGGTGGTAATTTTGAAGAAGATATGACACCCATAGATGATGGAGACATGCCATTTTAATTTAAAGGGGATAGATATATGAGAGTTTTATTAATAATCTTAGCCATAATATGTGCTGTTATTGATTTTGGGTTATGTGTAAATAGCAGCAGAATAAGTAGATTAGAAGAAAGAGAGAGAGACAAAGATGCATAGATATAGATTTAGCGATACTGAGATAAAGAAATTATTAAAAGAAAATTTAGTTATTCTGTATGATACTAGAGAGCAAAAGAATGAACATATATTAAATGTATTTAATAAAAAAGGTATAAAGTGCAAAAGACAAAAGATAGATGAAGGAGATTATATAGGAATAATTACAGCTAGACCTGAAATGGGAATATATAGAGATTTATATTTCAATGTGGCAGTTGAAAGAAAAAATAGCGTAGATGAATTAATAGGAAGCATTAAAGATGCAGATAGATTTGAAGATGAATTTAATAGAGCATTAGTTAAAGGTATAAAGATTTATTTAATAGTTGAAGAAAAAGACGGTCTTCAAAATATGAGAGATGGGAACTATAGAAGTGAATATAATCCGAAGGCCTTAATGGCAAAATTTGATTCGTTGTCAGATAAATACTTAAAAGGAACAATCTTTATAGATAAAGAAGATACTGCTGAATTTATATACAGAAAATTATATTACTCAATTAGAAACTTCTTAAAAAATGGAGAGATTGATTTAGGGGGGGAAGAAGTTTAATGAAAATAGAGTTAAAACCTTTAAAATTCAATATTAAACCTACACTTATAAGTCAAATTCATAAATGTGTTGAAGAAGATAATGAGTTTATTAAAGCGATATTAAGAGGTGATATTCCAAATGCTATAGAGGAATTTCATGATAAAATTACATCTTCATTAAATGCATTAAGGTTATCAGGTATTCCATTAGAGACTATAGTAGATGGACAAGCAGATCACTATAAAAAGTTAATAGAGAGAGGATGGGAATTTGATGAAGATGCTTAATGTTGGATTTTATAATTATGTTCCTAAAGATAAAATTACTGCAATAGTAAAGTATGATACTGCCCCTATAAAAAGACTAGTTGGAGAAGCTAAAGACAGAGGCTTTGCAATTAATGCATGTAATGGAAAGCCTACTTGTTCAGTAATATTTACAACTAGTGATTACATTGTTCTTTCTTCTATGGAAAGGAAAACCCTAGTGAGAAGAGTAGAGAATGATGAATAATCGTGAAAGAGCATTAATTATGTACAAAGATATTCAAAGAAGGAAGAAGCAGAAAGAGGAAGGGGAAAGGCAAGCAGAAACTTACTGTATAGAATCAGCTTGTAGAAGCATAAATAGAAGCGCTAAATGGAGATGCAGAAATCCTAGAGGGAGTAGGAGGATTGATTGATGTTAGTTAGTAAGGAGCAGATAGTAGAGCTTTATATAAAACAAGGTTTAACAAAGGAAGAAACAGCCAAGAAGCTTGGAATAGCTAAAACAACTTTATGGAACTACTGCAAAAAGTATGAAATAGAAAATACTAGATTTTGGTCAGATGAAGATACTGATTATCTAGAAGAAAACTATGGAAAGTATTCCTTGAAAACATTAGCTAAGAATTTAAATAAGTCCGAAAGTGCTATTAAGGGAAAGTGCTTAAGACTTGGTTTAACTAGTGCATTAAATAATACAGGATTGTTAAATACTAGTGACATAGCTAAGGCATTAGGTATCGATAGAAAAACTGTTGGGGATTTTATTAAAGTTAAAGGACTTCCAGCTAAAAAGAAAGTAGTCCTTAAAAAAGCTAAGTACTGGCGAATAGATATTGATGATTTTTGGAAATGGTTAGAGAAGAATGAAGATGTTAATTTGTCTAACTTAGAGAGGAATATCTTAGGAATTGAACCAGAATGGGTAGATATTAGAAGGAAAAATCATATTAAAAATAAAACCAGGCAAAATCAAAATTGGTCTAAATATGAAGTAGATTATTTAAAGGCTAATTACAAAATAAAAACATTTAATGAAATAGCATCAGACCTGAAAAGAAGCTTAACATCAGTACAAGTTAAATCTAGAAAATTAGGGTTATCAAAAATGATTTTATTACCATGGAAGCCTATAGAAGTAGATATTCTTATAAGTAGTAAAACAAAAGGAATAACAGATGAAGCAATAGCTGAGGAACTTGGAAGAAGTTTATCAAGTGTTAGTTGGAAGAGAAAAGAGCTTCTTAAAAGTGGGGTGCTAGACTACAAATACAGAAGAGCTAGAGGGTGATAATGTGAACCTTACTGATTTGAAAAAGAAATATAACTATTGGTTATGCAGAAATAAGAATGCTGAAGCTTTCTTCACAACTAAACCTATTGAGGAATGCATTAAACACTTAGATCTGTTTAACCAAATAACTATTGAGTTAAGTAACCTAAGAAATGAATTAGAAAAGAAACTTAATAGGAAAATGACTAGACAAGAGATATTAAACGGCTTTTAGGGGGTGATTAATTGATTGAGGATATTAATTTAAAGTTACTAATAGAGAAGGAAACAGGAGAAAAATTTAATAGAGAGGGGTTTATTAAATGCCCCTTTCATGGTGAGAAAACTCCTTCTATGAGCATTAAGTTCTTTCCGGATAAAAATAAATATAAGTTTAAATGTTTTGGATGTGATGCTTCAGGTGATGCAATAGACTTTATATCTAAACTTAAAAATCTAGATTATAAAAAGGCTAGAGAATATCTGGGAATGCCTTTAGAAAAATCAGAGAGAGAACTTTTAGAAGATAAAATTAAAAACTTCATAGGTTGGGAACTTACAAAGTATAGAGAAGGGCAAGAGCTCTTAGGATTATTTACCTTTGTAGATAAGGATAATAAGCCTATCTATTATAAAGCAAAGTTTTTTGACCATAAGGAAGGTAAAAAGAAGCATGGTTATTATCACTTTGAAGAAGATAAAGTAAAAGCTAAAAGAGGGCATGATGAAGTTCCTTATAATTACTACAGAACATTAAAAGCTATCCAAGATGAAAAAGCAATTGTAATAGTAGAAGGTGAAAAAGATGCAAATACAATTAATTCACTTTTCAAAGGTATTAATTATGAAGCTACTAGCTTCAAAGGAATAACGGATAATATAAGCTTTGGTGGAGCTAAGATATATGTTTGTGGCGATACTGGACAAGCTGGAGAAAATTACGCATGGAAAATTTACAATGAGTTATTTCTAGGAGCTGTTGAATTTAAGTTTATAAAACTACCTGGATTAGCAGCATTAGGTGATAATAAAGATGTAACTGACTGGATAGAGTATGGACATAGTAAAAAGGACCTGGAGAATGCGTTTTATAGAAGTTTAGATTTAAAATCTAGATTCGAAATGCAGCAAAACTTAAATGGAGTTTATAAGTGGGTATGGGATAAGAAGGATGAAGAGTATTATAAGGACTATATAACTAACTTTAAAGTAATTGAAGCTAAAAGAATTAAATTTACTGATGATGATAAAGAAGGAATAAAGCTAATTCTAAAATCAAATACTGGAGAAACTTTTGAGAAATATGGATATTCAACAGTTTTTGATGACACAAAGAGCTTTAAAAACTTCTTAGGAACAATGGATTTATCCTTTATAGGTGATGTGAAAGTACTTACTGAATTAAAGATTTGGATAAATAAATACTTTGCAATAGAGAATGAAGAAGTCCATAGAGGAACTAAGTTTTATAAAAATGGTGATGAATTAATTTTAATTACAAAAGAAGGATCTATATCTAAAGAGAAATTTAGTGCAGCTATTAAAACAGATAGCAATATAGCTAATGGAATTAATACTATAGAGAAAATAAGTAAGAAAGAGTTTCAAGAGATAAGAAAACATTTATTTAAATTTGCAAGTCCTGAAAAGAGTATAAGTATAATTGGGACAATAATTAATGACTTAACTGTATATCAAAGCCAGGAGTTAAAGAATAAATTACATCATTTATTAATAGTCGGTGAATCAGGAAGTGGTAAAAGTACCATTTTAGATAATGTAATAGTTCCGTTATTAAATATGAGTAAAAATGACATTAAGTCTATAGGATTAACTTCTCCATTTGGATTAATTAGAGGACTATCAGAGGGGAATTACCCTATGTTACTAGAGGAATTTAAACCTTCATCTTTAGATAGATTTAAAATTCTTAAGCTATCAGAAATACTTAGAAATGCTTATGATAGGACAAGTGTTTCAAGAGGGAATAGAACTTTAGAAACAGTTGAATTTAAACTAGATAGGCCAATTATCTTAGTAGGTGAAGAAGGTTATCCAAACTCAGAAAAGGCTCTTATAGAAAGAAGTTGTATAGTTTATCTATCTAAAAATGAAAGAACTAAAGACCATGAAAAAAATATGGGGTGGATATTAGATAACCAAGATCTACTTAAAAAATTAGGCAGAAGTATTATAGATATAATTCTTGGATTAAGTGTAGAAGATTATTCGGAGATGAGAAGAATTGCTTCAGATAAAATAAATGAACTTTCTAATAGAGTTTTAAACACTGCTATAAATATTCATTGTGGTATGCAGATTATAAATAAGGTAGCAGAAGAACTAGGGGAAAAAGAAATGAAGGGATTTGAGAAACATCTAGTTGAAAATATTAAAACTGAAGTTCTGGAAGGAGCTGAGGAAGTTAATTCCGTAGTTGAAAAAATGCTTATAACATTTAATCAAATGATAGAAGATTCTAGAGTAGCTTATCCAGATAGTGTAGTAGTTAAGAAAAATTCCAAAGTATGTATCAAAACTTCAGAAATGATTAACTTGATATACGAACATGTTCAAAGATTTGGAGCAGATGTTATTCCTTTAAAAATAAAGGACTTTAGGAAACAAGCTAGAAAGTCAGGTTATTTAATTAATGAGGGAGTACCAACAAGTGTTAAGCAGCCAAGCTCATTGTATAAAACAGTTAGGATGGATGAATATAATGCAGATAAATTACGAGATTTAAAATTATTTGAAATCGTAGAGCCTTTGGGTTTAGTAGAAATGGAAATTACTGATGATAAAGCGATGCCATTTTAAAGGTGAATTGAAATAATTACGAATCAAATGGGAGGATGTAAGATGAAAGGATTAAAATTATCAGAATTAATATTAATACTAAGTACATTATTAGACGAGCAAGGCGATATGCCAGTAATGGTAGGTGTTTTAGATAGAGAAAAAGAAGAAATGACATTAGGAAATGTTACAAATGTTTCTATGGAGAATTTTGAGAATATTTACTATTGTGAAATATCTTAATACGCAATTCAAATAAAGGGTGGACTATTCAAGTAGTCTACTCTATATAAAATATGTTAAGAAGGTGATTATATGTGTAATAAAGTATCTTGTAGATGGAATAATGCAGGGCATATATGTATTAACACTAGAATAGACCAAGACAAGCTTAAATGTATAGATGGAGTATTAATATTAAATATAAATGATAGAGAAATAAGAGCCTTTAATGGGGAATTTGAGGAGGGATTTAATGAAAAGATTTTATATTAGAGCTTTAGCTTTAACTAATGAAGGAACTTTTATATTACAAGATAGAAGTTTAAAGAAAGTAAGGAAGCAACTAAGGAAAGATAATCTTAAATATAAATTACTGTATGTAAAATTAATTAGAAAAGGAAAAGTAAACAGTTGGTATAGATATTCTATAGATGAATATAAACTATGTACAGATTATATCAAGGCAGGTACATTAAAATGAAGATTAATTTTAAAGATATTTATAAAGAAAGAATTGAAAATATAGACAAGCAGATAAAGCAAGCTATTTATAATAGAGAATGGACTAAGAAAGCTAAACTAGAAGCTGAAAAAGCTAATCTGCAAGAAAAAATTAAGTGACTTGCATAAGGAGGGAGCCAATGAATAATAATCCACTTTATAGGAAGACTGAGGCAATCCTTTATAATTACAACAAAGTAAAAGCTCAGATTAAAAACATAGAATTGGATATAGAAAATATAAAAAATGACTTTAATGGTCCAGGAGCAATAGGATATGAGGAAAGAACTCAATCCACTAATAGTTTTAATTCTAGTGTAGAAAATGAAGTTGTTGCTAGAGAAAATGAGATTAATCAGCTTTTAAGATATCAAAAGCAAAAGGAAATTGAATTATTAAAAGTTGATAATGCTATAGGATCATTAACTGAAAGAGAAAAATTAATAATTGAAATGAGATACTTCAAGAAATACAACAATAAAATGATAGCAGCTAAATTAGATCTTACTGAAGAGTATATATGCAACATAAAGAGAAACGCAGTAAATCAAGTATTAGACTTGTTATTTTAAAATATTATAAAAACTATATAAAGCAGAGCGTAAACTCCATGGAAATGTCAGTATAGTTTATGTTCTGCTTTTATTACAAGGGGGAGAGAAATTTGGAAACTAATTTTTATAGAAACTGTAATGATGAAATCATGGTTAAGCTTATAGGAAAATTAACTATGGAAATGCCACACTTAGAAGTTGATATTCAAGAACAACTTAAGGTAAAGAAAGTTATAGAAGAAGTTTTATATAACTATGAAGTAACTAGCAGGGAAACAGCATTAACTACCAGTGATTTAGAGGGGAAGATTAATTATTTCTTAGCAACTAAAAAATTAGAAGGATTATCTCCCCGAACTATAAAAAATTATGAGTATACTTTGAGAAAATTACAAAATGTATTCTATAAGCCAGTAAGCACTATTACAACAGCAGACATAAAAATGCTTATGTATAGTTAAGCAGAAAAGAAAAGCCCAAGCTCTATGAATACTTTTATGACACCTATAAGATTATTTTTTCAATGGTTACAAAATGAAGAATTTATTATAAAGAATCCATGTGCATCAATTAAACCTGTAAAAGAACCTAAGAGAATGAGAAAGCCTTTGACTGAGGAGCAAGTTGAAATATTAAGAGATTGCATGCTTACCAGGAGAGAAAGAGCTATATTAGAATTCTTTTTATCAACTGGTTGCAGATTAAGTGAAGTATTAAATGTAAAAACAAAAGAAGTTGATTTTGTGAATAAAACATTACTTGTTATAGGCAAAGGAAATAAAGAAAGAAGAGTCTATTTTACTGAAAGATGTAAGAGATCCTTGTTAAAATATCTTAAGAGTAGAGAAGATAATTCTGAATTTTTATTTGTTACTGATAGAAAACCTAATAGGAAAATAAGTTCTCGAGGAATGCAGGTAATTATTAATAAAATACAAATGAAATCAGGACTAGAATTGCATATACATCCTCACATATTTAGACATACATTTGCTACTCATGCTTTAAATTCTGGTATGAAATTAGAAGTAGTACAAGCAATACTTGGTCATGAAGATGCAGCAACAACTCAAATCTATGCTAAATTAAATAAATCAAGTATAGAACATAGCTATAGAATGGCAGTAAGTTAATTAGTATAATTAATTGGAAGGGAAGTGAGAATATGAGAAACTTAGTAGATCCACCATATGGTTTTGTAATAGATCCTCCATTTACTTTGGATGGAGATCCACCATTCACAGATAATTAAACATAAAGCACTTAGAATTATTTCTAGGTGCTATTTTTAAGTGTAAAATTAGCAAAACTAATTCAAAAAGTGTAATAACTATAAATCAACAAATGGCTTATTCACAGGCTTTACAAAGTTTTGAGGGTTTGTTATTACGTTTTTCGAGCCTTTGATTACAAAAATATTTCAAAAGTGTAATATGCGTAAAATGGCTTATTTGTTGGCTTTAGCTTATATATTATATATAAATATTACAATATTACATAT
>NZ_JAWGSV010000084.1:0-12064 GCF_032552055.1 Clostridium sp.
TCTTCCTATCATAGCTAAAGCTATACCGGTATTCCCACTTGTAGGCTCAACTATTATAGAACCTTCCTTTAATAATCCAAGCTTCTCTGCATTTTCAATCATTCCAAGAGCTGCTCTATCTTTAACACTTCCACCTGGATTTAATTTTTCTAGTTTTATATATACTTCTGCACTGTTTTCATCTGCTAACCTATTTAATTTTAATATTGGTGTCTTACCAATCATCTCTACCATACTATCGTAAATCATAATATCCTCCATCCTATTATTTATAATTAGTTTAATCTTTAAATTTCTATTAAATTTATTTATCTATAATTACTTTAAATTAAAAATTTGTATTAAAAAGCCTCCGTCTCTAGTCCTTATAGAGACGAAGGCTACTCCGTGGTTCCACTCTAATTAGATTTAACAATTAATCTCACTCATTACTGTAAATTACAGCATTCATTGTAACGGATGAATCCGGAAAGTCCTACTAAAAATTCAAACTTCAACTCCAAAGGGCACTTCATATAAATTATAGGTAAAAGGATCTCATCTTTCCTTTCTCTCTGTAACCTTCCTTTATACTACTTTTCTTTTTCTTCGTCTTTAATTCTGAGTACTTTACTAAGTTTTATATTTTCATTATATGACTAAAAGTTTAATTGTCAATATTTTAACCTATCTAATTTTCTTCTTCCAAACTGGATAAAGAATTTCATCTATTAAATCATGAGCATTAACTGCTCCTATTAGCTTTTCTTCTTCATCTATAACTGGTATAGATAATAAATCATATTTTGAAGTTAGTTCTATTGCTTCATCAATATTTACGTCATGTCTTATAACTTCTACATCTTCAGTCATTATATCTTTCACCTTAACATTTGGTTTATTTAATATTAGATCATAAGAAGTTATTGCACCTAATACCCTTTCTTCTTCATCAGTAATATAAATCCTATAAAGTTCGTCTTCTTCAACTTCTTCCATTTCTCTTACTATCTCAATAATTTCTCCAATAGTAATATCTAAGTTAAAAGATAAGAAGTCCGTTCTCATAATACTACCTACAGCTTCATCTTCATAACCTAATATCTCTTTAACTTCTTCAGCATCTTCCTTTTCAAGATTAACAAGGATCTTTTCTCTTTCCTCATCGTCTAGTTCATCTAGGACATCTGCAATTTCATCATTTGACATTATTTCTAATAATTCAGCTGCCTTTGTTTCACTTAAGTCTTTTATAATACTTCCTTTATATTCTGGATCTATTTCTTCTAATGTATCTGCTGCTAAGTCTTCATCTAAGGATTCAAATATTTGCTTTCTTGAGCTTGCATCTAGGTTTTCTAATATATCTGCAAGATCCGCTGGATGCAATGTAGATAGTTTTTTATATGGTACTGAAATTTGTAAATTATTATTTACCATTTCTAAAGATTCAACATCATCCCACATTAAAACTCTATCTTCATAATCCTTTCTTAAAACACCATATATAAAGCTTCCAAGCTTTGCACAGTTTAATCTTCTAAACCTTGCATATGGTCCTGTTTCAACTGCAATTACTCTATATTCGCCTGCTATTTCTGCTATTCTTAAATCATCAACTCTTACTACTTGTTTGCCATTAATATCTACTATTTTTTTATCTAGTAAGTGCTCTGATAAAAGGTAAGAGTATGTCCTTGGTAATATCTCCTTACTACCTCTTGTAACTATCTTTACTTTATTATTATCAAGCTGATAAAAATTAATAGTTCTAAACTCATAATGGAAAGTAGATCCATCTCTCCTAACCTTATAGCCTATAACTCTTGGATATCCATCTTCTGTAGTTACATAAATGTCCCTAAGCTCACCTATACTTTCATCAAATTCATCATATATTTTACGTCCTAGGATATTTGTGTATAGAAATACTGATAGCTTCTTCATATTCTTCATATCTCTTCCTCCTACATCTTAGAGGAGAAATAAGATAATTATGTTAATTTAAAATAAAGTATCTCCTCTAAAACAATAATATTCAATTTTAAAATTACTACTCTGAGGAACTTCCTCCATTTAAATTCACTCCTTATTTTTTTTAAATAGTATACTATAATTCTTATTAATATATAGTATCTACCCAATATTATATTATATTAAAAATCTACCAAAAGGCAACACTATTAATAAATTACGAAGGAGTTTTTAACATATTATGCTCGGCATCCGTCGTAAACTCCAAGTCAGCTTACGCATAATATGTTAAAAACTCCTTAAATAATTTAAACTTGTGGATGTAGTCCAACTAAACGAAGAAATTCAGACGAGCTGAATTTCAACAATCATCAATAAGTACTTCTATTCTGCTAAAATATACTTAATTATAAATTCACACTATAGGTACATTAAATAATGATATATACTAACAAATATAAATATAATATCTGAAATAAGCATATGGCGATAAATTAGAACTTCTTTTTACAACCATTTGTCTTATGGAGCCGTCTATTTATCTTCACAGTTATTTTCGTATTTTAAAATGAAAGAATGAAGGAGGAGGTTTTGCTATGCAAAACCTCTTTTATTTATAGATGCTCTAATAAAAATCTGTAAAGATTTTTATTAACATTTTTCCATTCTTTAATTATTTCATTTTTTCATTAATAAAATGCCTCGCATTTTATAACTATTAAGACTTAACGCCTAAAACTTTAAGTCCACCTTTTATACATTTTATGTTTAATGGGAAATCTGGTCCCTTTTCTCCATCTATGTCTGTTACAATATCCTCTGGAGATTCAATACATAAGCTATCAGTTTTAAAATAAATAACGTTGTCTGAATCTAAATGTTCCCCTCTTAAAACCTTAACAAATAGAGGTATAAGTTCTATTATAGGAATTGCTTTAAATATAATAACATCTAGTAATCCATCTGTTGCTTCTGCCCTAGATGCAAGTTTAAAATTACCAGCTGTTTGTCCATTAAATACCAGCATAAAATACATATGCCCTTCGTATTCCATTTCCTTAGATTGTATTTTCACCTTTAACTTTCTAAAATTAGGAAGTTCCTCTAAGCCTTTTAAATAATAAGCTAGTTTACCTATTGTATTTTTTAAATTAACATCTGTTTTTTGAGAAACATCTGTAAATAATCCTGTACTTGCTACATTTACAAAATATTTATCATTAATACTTCCTAGGTCTACAGCTGTTACCTCTGAATTAATAATTTGCTTGCAAGACTTAATAATATCATTCGGCATTCCTAAGAATTTTCCAAAGTCATTTGCAGTTCCAACAGGTAATATTCCAATTGGAACTGATACTCCTGATTTTGCCATAGCATTTACTACACTATCAATAGTTCCATCTCCACCTGCTATTAGCACATAATGATAATTTACATCCTTAAAATCGTTAAAAGCATTTATTACATCTACATTCTTGTCAATTCTATATGGGACAATAGTGTATCCTGCTTCTTGGTGAATCTTTATAACCTTATCAAGCTTATCAATTATTAAATTCTCCCCCGAATAAGGATTATAAATAAATTTAACCTTTTTCACTTTACCCCTCCTTAATAATTAAATTAATAATTATTGAAAAATATCATAAACTAAATATACTAAATATTATATCACAATTTATTATATTACTATATTTTACATGTAAATAAAATTAATTATTAGCTGTGTTTCTTAAGATTATCTTAATAATTTTAGTATTCCCTTATTTTTTCTTAAGATTATATTAATAATTATTTTACTACTAATGACCTTATATTTATTATGAATCTGTGATATAATAGTGCATTGATGATAAAGGAAAGTCAAACTCTATCTTCCTTTATATAGTAGGGGTGATAATTATGAAAAAAAGTTGTATACCAAATATTTTTACATTTATCAATTTATCCTGTGGCATAATATCTATTTTATACACATTCGAACAAAACTATTTATTTGCATGCTTTTTTATAATAATAGCAGCACTTGTTGATAGATATGATGGTAGAATTGCTAGATGGTTAAATGTTTCTAGCGAACTTGGAAAAGAATTAGATTCTTTAGCAGATTTAGTGTCCTTTGGTGTGGCACCTGCAATATTAACATTTTTAATGTACGATTTAGCAAAAGTTGGACCAGCAGGTATAATTGGAATAACTGTACTTTTAGCTTTTCCTATTTGTGGAGCATACAGACTTGCTAGATATAACACCTCAACATTTGATGGTGTATTTACGGGAGTTCCTATAACAATCACTGGTAGTTTTATAGCTGTATTTGTATTTTTTACTATAAATAAAAGCATAACACCATGGATTCCTATTATATTATTAGCAATAGGTGCATATCTAATGGTTAGTACATTCAAGTTAAAAAAGCTATAGGGATATAAATGGGCTGAATCAAAATTTTATTTTGACTCAGCCCATTTAATTTTTTATTCTTCTTCTTCATCTTCATCTCTTTCAGAGTTGTTAAATTGTAAATCATAATCAATTTCTGTTAATATATTATCCTTTATTGTTTTATCATCTATATAATTCTTCTTAAGCTTACAATACTTAACATAAGCTCCACTACAGTCATCAAGAGTCTTTATTATTTCATCAATAATCTCACCTAAATTATCAGCTCTTTTTACTGCTTCTTTTACATCACCTTTTTTAGCTTCTGATATATTATTAAGCTCATTTGCGCCACCTATTAATAGTCTATAAGAGTTAACCATAGAACCAAGCAAATTAGTTAAATTATTTATATCATTATATTGATTTTTCATTAAATGTCTGTAAGACAAATTATCACCTGCTTACATATTTATAGTTGCATTAACATATTCATTATCAATTTTATTATATATATTTCCACTATTTTTTAATAAAGCCTCTACGTCTGCACTACTCTTACATTCAACTCTTTTATTTACTAAGATACAATTTAGATTTTCAATTTGATCTCTCAAAATGTTTCTAGCATCATTAAGAATATCATCTATTACCGCTTCTATAGAATCATAGTTTAGGGTTTTACAATTAAGTTCTGCTAAATTTTCATTGTATATATCAGATATTTTTCCAATATAATAATTGATAAAGGCATCTATATCACCAGGAGTAAGCGGCCTTCTAACTCTTAGAACTTCATTTTTGTACATATTGTAAACATCTTTAAATTTCCTTGCATACTTGTTTACAAGGTTAGTACTTTCTTTTTCATTATTTCCTAAACAATTAGCTTCTTTAAGTTCTTCTATAAATCTCATAAATCCATATATATATTTAATTATTTGTTCCTCAATTTCTTTATCCTTTATGTTCTCAAAATAATTTTTTGTAAATTCTTCATCATGTCTTAATTCTTCATCTTCATCTAAGTTTATAGTATCTGAAAGATAATCTCTACTTATATTATTGACTAAAACTTCATTATATTCTACACTCTTTCTTTCATAGTTATATTCCATATTATTATTTTCATTATTAAACTTGAAATCACCCTTAAATAATACTGGAACAAAAAACTCCTTAGGTATTGATATAAACATAAGCTTCCTCCTTAAGCATTAGTTACCTTACAGTATGGTTTAAAATATGCTCTTGGATACTTGCATAACGGACAAACTAGTGGTGCTTCTTCACCTTCATGAATATATCCACAATTCATACATACCCACAATGATCCTGCTGGTCCCTTAAACATAGTTCCATCTTCCATCTTGTCATAAAGCTCTTTAAATCTCTTAGAATGATTTTCTTCTGTTTCAGATAACTCCTTGTAAAAATCAGCTATATCATTAAACCCTTCAGCTCTTGCATCTGCTTCAAAGCCTTTATAAATATCTTGATATTCGCTATTTTCACCTAAAACACTAGCCATTAAATTATTTTTAGTACATCCAATTAAATTTAAATAAGTTCCATATACCTCTCTTGCATGTGCTAACTCATTTCTAGCAGTTTCATCAAATATTTCGGCAACCCACTGATATCCATCAAGCCTTGCTTTTTCAGCATATAAATTATATCTAGTCCTTGCTCTTGCTTCCCCAGCAAAAGTTCTAAATAGATTACCTTCTGTTTTACTTCCCTTTAAATCCATTGTATTCTCCTATAAATTTATACACTTATACATTATGCAACAATATAATCAGTTGTGAAGCTTTATGATAAATTACGAATAAAACATAATGATATGTATTAACTTTCCGATTTTTAAATAATTTCGAATACAATTCTAAATTTAAGCTATCTAAGCTGGCTAAATTTTCATAACTCGCTTTGCTCAAACAATAAAAATTCTTAACGCCATCTTAGCTATCTTAAATAAGAATTGTAATTTCTCATTATAATAAAATCTCCAATTTAATACATATCATTAATGTTGAAAACTTCTTGAATAATTTAAACTTGGGGATGCAAGCCTACTAAAGGAAGAAATTCAGGCGAGCTGAATTTCAATAAAAAATAATGTAATCACCTAAAATATTTTAAATGGTAAATTACTAGCAAATATAAATTAATTTCTTGTACTCAAAGTGAATAAATGGAGTATACTTATTTTAAGTGATATAAGAATAGAATTTTTACAAAAGAATGAAAATACTATTGGGGGAAATAAAAATGGATAATTACATAATTAATACGGTAGATCAAAATGATATTGGTAAAATTATAGATATTTATAATTCTAATAAAACTTTCTTGGAAAATCATGTCGGTATTTCAAAGGTTTCTAAAGACTTTATAATTAATGAAATCGAAGAAATGAAGAATATTGGGTTCAGTTCTTTAGTTATAAAAAATAATGAAGGTAATATAGTTGGTATATGTGATTTTAAAATTGGAGATGAAGTCTATTTATCTTTATTAATGATTGATGCTAAATTAAAAGGAAATGGATTAGGTAGAATTATATATAATCAGTTAGAGAAAATATTTAAAACTAAAAATTCTAAGAGAATTAGAATCGATGTTGTATATGATTATGAAGAAAATGCACTTGGTTTTTGGGAGAAACAAGGATTTGTGCCTTCTGAAAAAATAGAGTTAGAATGGAATGGATATAAATCTAAAGCTATTAAAATGTACAAGACTATTTAGTAATAACATAATCCATTACATAAATATAAATGCTTCCAAATAACACTGACCAAGCGACTTGGAGCTTGCGAGGTCGCCTGGTGTAGTATTATTGGAAGCATTTATTAGTATTAATTAATAAAAATATTTCTATCTTCGTTGCAGATAAGTTCTATACTCTTTCCGTCTCTAGTTTTTGTTATGAGTTTCACCTTATAACCCCAAAGATCAAATACATATTTTAAAGTTTCTTTTGCGTAAGATAATTCAAGTTCTCTTCCATCATAGTAGTGCTCTAATGTTAAGGTTAAGTCTCTTCTATTTAAGTCTACAACCCTAATGTAAGGAATGGAGGCTACTCCACAAGTATCAGCTAAGTAATTTCTAATTTCTCTCCAGCCCTCTTCATCTGATACTTCCTTGATTTCATATTCAAAACTTTTCTTTGCATATTGGAATAAATTTAATTCCTGACAAAGCTCTTTAGTTAAATATTTTCTTAAGAAGGAGCTATCTCTTTCTGTTCTTCTTACTTCAAAGATTTTCTCTCTTCCATATCTTTTATCAATATCTTCAAAAACCTTAAATCCTACATAATAAGGATTTAATCCACCAACCATTGGTGCAACAACATCATTATGCCTCTTTAAGAATTCAAAATGAAGTCCAGTCTCTAATTCCAGTGATTTTAATATATTGTAATGCCAGAAGCTTGCCCATCCTTCATTCATAGTCTTAGTTTCTATTTGAGGTATAAAATATTGAGTTTCTCTTTTAACTATTCTTAATATATTTTTTTCCCATTCCTCTAATGAGCTATATTTTATTATAAAACCTATAACATCATCTACAGGTTCAATTGGGATTTTATTTACCTCTGGAAATGGGGTAGTATCTTCCCCATCTAAAAGCCCTCTATTTTCCTTTTTAGTATAATAATCTTTTACTAAACTATCTCTAACTTCTTCATTGCTTATTTCCTTAACTCCAACTACTCTTGGAATTTGATATCTTATTGCATGAGCTGCATCTAATATTTTTTCAACTCTTTCATATCCAATATTGGGATTATTAATATACCCTCTAATTATCTCCGCATCTAGTTTAAACATTTCAAGAGCTGCTTTAGCATTAGTTCCTTCAGTGAACATTCTATTATTAGCAAAAAAATCATTATGTCCATATACATGAGCCATAGTTAATATTTGCAATAGTAATGTATTTTCTCTCATTAAATATGCAAGACAAGGATCTGTATTTATTACCATTTCATAAGGTAATCCTGTCATATTTAATGAGTATAAAGTTTTATTCTTATCATATGCCTTACCATAACTCCAATGAGGATATTTAGATGGAATCCCTACATAAGCTTCATAGCCTAGCATTTCATTAAAACCTATAACTTCAAACTCTTGTGGATAAAATTTAAGGCCAAAGTCTTTTGCTTTTTTTTCAATAATTTCATTCCAATTTTCTAAAGTGCTAAGATTGTATTCCATTCCTACTCCTCCTTTAGCTCTTTAGATAGCATAATCTTTAAAGCTTCCCATAAATCCTTCTTTTCCTTTACTATTACCGAAGTAAAGTTCTTACAAGCTACTTCTCTATTAAACCTATAATACATAGTTGTAGAGTAAGTTGATGGTAAAAGTTCTGCATATCCAAACATATTACTAATTTCACATAGTTTCTTTACAGAATTAATGGCCCTTTCATTATCTTCACTCCAGTTATCCCCATCACTTGCGTAAATAGGATAAATATTCCACATAGTTGGTGGATACTTTTCTTCAACAAGCTTTAAAGCTGTGTTAATTCCACTAGAGATATAAGTTCCTCCTGATTCAGCCTTATGGAAAAATTCAAACTCATTAACTACCTTAGCAACAGTCGTATGAGATATAAATTCAAATGCTATATTATTATACTTTCTACTTATAAACCTTGATAAAACGTAGAATAAGGATCTAGCTAAATATTTCTTACTACTGTCCATGGAACCTGAAACGTCCATAATAAATATCATAACTGCATTACTTTCTTTTTTAGGTCTTTTCTTAACCTTATAATACCTAATATCATCTTCCCTAAATGGAAATCTTTCAATATTATCATCTAATCCTGCTTCTATTAAAGCCCTCTTCTTACCTTGCTTTCTAGAAATCTTAGCTTGAACTGTCTTCTTCTTTGCAAGTCTTGGGTTAATACCATACCTTTGATATCCCCTTTTTCTTGCAGCACTTTCAGTTATTATTTCTGAATACTTCTTCTTATCTAAATTAGGTAACTCTAGATCTTCAACTATATAATCCATAAGTTCATCTAAAGTTATCTCTGTTTCATATACATCTTCACCAGGGCTGTTTCCAGCCCCTTTATTACCTTTTTGCCCTTGGTTTTGGCTTCCATCTGAAAGCTTATCCCCTCTTTTTTCTTCACCAGTTCCAGTGGCAACTCCCTTATTATTTCTTCCAAATACAAATTGATATTCTTTTATTCCCCTAATAGGTATTTTAAACTTCTTATTTTTAGTTTCACCTATTATGCTCTCTTCAGATAGAATATCTCCTAAATTTTCTTTTATAGATTTTTCAACTAATTGCCTATGACGCCTTCTATCTTCTATAGATCTATCGTGTTCTAGAGGATTGTCTGCATTATCTCTAAAGATTGCCATTTTATCAATCCTTCCATAAGTTGTTAGCAGCATACTTAAGTATTACATCACAGCAGTGCAAGCAATACCCATTATTTTGCATTTCCTCAACCATGGAATTATATTTTTCTGCTTGTTCAGAATCTCTAACTCTAGACTTAGTTATTATTCTAGACAGATCCTTTACAGATGCCATAAGCTTCTTTTCAATTGCTTCCTTTAAAGGTTCATAAGAATTATAAGCTATTTTGCTACCATTTCTAACTAAGTAGAACATATAGGAAGTAACATCAGCTCTAAAGCCCTTGCATGAGTTTTCTGATACTCCAATTTGCTCTTCTATACTTCTCATAAACTCTTCATCAGGACTTAAATCTTCACCAGTTGATAAATCTTTAATTTTACTCTTATTAACAAAGGCTTCTGCATTATCTATATAATTATCAAATAGACTTTCAGCTTGTTCTCTAAATGAATGTATAAATGCCTTAGTAATTTCCTTTTCTAAAATCTTATTATATTCTTTTCTAATAGTATCTTGGATAAACCCTAAATACTTCTTCTTATCTTCAGCTGCAATATCTAATTCCTTAACTGACCTAACTATACTTTCCATTATACTTAAAGGATTAATACAATTATGCTCTGAACTTGATAAAGCATTATCTATAGCCTTAATTATAAATCTTGTACTAATTCCCTTCATTCCCTCGTAAGAACCTGCTTCTTCTCTAAGCTCACTAATATCAATCCTCTTAGTTCCACCCTTTTCAACTATATCTTCACCGTTATAAATCTTAAGCTTAGTTATAGGGTCAACCTTAGCTGATGGTGCTAATCTTGATAAAATTGCAAACATAGCTGCAACTTCAATTGTATGAGGGGCAATATGAGCATTAAAATTACTCTTCTTTAATATTTTTTCATAAATCTTAACTTCTTCATCAAGTTCTAAACAATATGGAACTTCAATCTTAACTATTCTATCTAAAATAGCTTCATTAGTATGATCTGATTTAAATTTATTCCATTCAGCTTCATTTGAGTGAGCTATAATAAGTCCATCAAAATAAATCATTGAGCCTTTTCCTGGTGAAGGAACAGATTTTTCTTGAGTTGCAGTAATTATAGTATGAAGATATTCAACATCATTTTTAAATACTTCTATGAACTCAACTAAACCTCTATTACCAACGTTAAATGCACCATTTAATGAAAAGATTCTTGGGTCATCTTCTGGATACATATCCATTTTAGATATATCAACAGAACCTGTTAATATTGATGTATCTTGGTTATTAGGATCAACTGGTGGTACTACCCCTATTCCTTTTCTTGATCTTATAGAGAATCCTTTTCTTTCAACTTCAAAGTTTTCGTATTCACCATGATATTCATTTAATAATTTGTACTTACATACAGGGCATAAATCTCCCTCTATTTTAACTCCCAATAAGTTTTCAAATTCAGGTCTTAAGTGGTTAGGTATTAAATGTAGTGGCTCCTCATGCATTGGACATCCTTTAATAGCATAAATAGGCTCACATTGAACTAGAGCTTTCTTTAAAGATTCAACTAAAGAAGACTTACCTGCTCCAACTGGTCCAACTAAATATAAAACTTGCCTAGCTTCTTCACCATTCATAGATGCTGAGTGGAAATAATTAACTAGCTTCATTACTACTTTATCAATACCAAAGAAGTCATCCTTAAAGAATCCATATCTTCTTATAGAATCATTGCCATATATCTTTTTAACTTTAGGGTTTTCTTCACCCCTTAATACTTCTACACCCTTACTAACTACCATGTCATAAATTCGTTTATGTGAAAGCTTAGCTATATCTGGGTTTTCCTTTATTATTTCTAAATAATCTAGAAAAGTTCCTTCAAATTTTTCCTTATTTCTGCTTTCTCTATCACTTTTTATAAATTCCTTAAAATTCAAATGACACCCCTCCTTTTTATAAAATATATTCATTCTCCTACTTTATATATGACAAAATATATTATAAAGTTCTCTGTAAAATATTTCCTTTTGATTTTTATAGATATGCTATTAAGCAAATTATGGTGCCATTAAAAAATAAAATTTTATGGTTCTAAAAATGAAAAGCACTCTAAGTTTTAGTAATAAAATTTATTATTATTGCTAATACTAAAAATAAAGGTTTTATAAAAATTAAACTTTGATAATTTATTAATTATCAATATTGACAAATTAATAACTATTATTAATTAGTAACTTTTATTGATAATTCGATTATAATGTAGTATAATGAGTTTAGAGAATTAAACATAAAGGGGTGTTGTATATGGACGGACTAGCAT
>NZ_JAWGSV010000085.1:0-12006 GCF_032552055.1 Clostridium sp.
ATAAGTAAATCTTTAAAACAAAAGAGGTTTTGCATTGCAAAACCTCTTCCTTCATTTTTTCATTCCTTCATTCTCTTAATTTTTTCATTTTAAAATGCTTAGCATTTTAAAACTAAATAAAAAGAAGCTGCCCTAAGGCAGCTCCAATAAAAGTGGGAAATTATTGTTAGCTAATTTGTAATTGCATAGATATAATCATCTATATATTCACCAATTCTATCCTTTAGTAAGTCTAAAGCTAGTGGTTGTAATTTACCTTCTCTGATTTTCTTATATTGATTATGCATATATTGGCTTATCACTGAGATAGGTATTTCTTTTTCACCTAGGTTTGAAATTAATTTTTCTAGTGCAAAATTAACATCTTCCTTAGGCATATAATATCTTGCTCTATCTGATAAGCTATATTTTCTTTCAATTTTTACATCAATGCTACTTCCTGAGTAATGATGGATCCAATCCTTAGGTTCCTTTATCATTGAGAAGTCTAAAATATCTATAAAGTTTGATAGCTCTATATTAGAATCATACTTATATATTTCATTTTCAATATGATTTAATGCAAATGCACCTTCTCTAAATCCAAAGGTAAGTGCTGGTCCTACTTTCAAGATTATAAATCCATCTTCAACCATTTCCTTTAAAGATTCAGGTCTTTGATAATCAGTAGAATGGGCTTCAAAAACTATATTATCATAATCCTTTAAAGATTCCTTTAGTTCTGTTGCCTTTTCTCTATTATATTCCCAAATATAATCACTACTAAATTCTACACCTGGTTGCACTACTACACCTAAAACATAATCATTAAATACTTCTTCTAATCCATAACTTTTAAAAGTTTCCTTAAATGTCTCTACTGTTGTTTTAAAGTTCTTAACACTAGTCAGTACTGGTCCACTTTCCTCTTCCTCTACTTGAGCCCCACCAGGGATTGGAACTTCACTTCCTATAATATAAACTGGATGAATTGCATCCTTGTTTTTCTCTTTTAATTTTTTATATGCATTCTCACATACTAGGCAAAGCTTTCCTGCTCTTTCTGCAATTATTTCATCACCAAAAACATTCTTTTCTATATCACCTAATAAAGGCATACTTGTATCTATATGAATTTTAGTAAATCCAGCTAAAACATATTCTTCTATTAATACTTTTGCATTTTCCATAGCTTTATCAGCATTAATATTTGTCCAAGTTAATGGTCCTAAGTGATCTCCACCTAAGATAATTCTTTCCCTTGGAAATCCTACTTTATCTGCTATATTGTAAATATAATTTACATAGTCAACAGGTTTCATTCCTGTATAGCCACCAAATTGATCTACTTGATTTGCCGTAGCTTCAACAAGTAATGGAATATCCTTATCTATAAGTCTTTCCATAGCTGCTTCTATTACATATTGATTAGAGCAACATACAGAAAATATCCCAGCTTTTTCACCCTTTTTATACCTATCTACTATTTCTTTTATTGGATTCATATAACCTCTCCTCTATATATTATTTAAGCTTTCCCATTACTTCCACATACCATAATTTTATGAGCAACTATTTTCTTCATAGCATCTTTCCCTGGTTGCATATACTTTCTAGGGTCATTTGCTGTTGGATTCTCTATAAAGTATTTCTTTACAGCATCTGAAAATGGTATTTTTAAATCTGTTGCAACATTAACCTTACATATTCCAAGAGAAATAGCTTTTTTAACAAGCTCATCCGGAATATCTGAAGCACCATGTAAAACTAAAGGTACATCTACCATATCTCTTATTTCTTTTAATCTATCAAAATCTAGCTTAGCTTCACCCTTATAAAGTCCATGAGCTGTTCCTATTGCAACTGCTAAAGAATCAATTCCTGTTTTTTCAACAAATTCCTTTGCTTGCTTTGGATTAGTGTATTTTGTGTCCTTTTCATCAACAATTAGATCATCCTCTTGTCCACCTAATCTTCCAAGCTCTGCTTCTACTGTAGTATCATATTTATGAGCAAATTCAACTACTTGTTTAACTGTAGCTATATTGTCTTCATAAGCTTTATGTGAAGCATCAATCATAGCTGATCTAAAACCTAACTTTATAAATTCTTCTATTTCATTAACTTCTTCATAATGATCTAAATGAATTGCAATTGGAATATCATATTTACCTGCTGCTGCATCTGCCATAGATACAATAAACTCCCCACCAGCATAGTTAACTGTTGATGGTGTACCTGCTAAAATAACAGGTGATTTTAGTTCTGCTGCTGTTTCAACAACTACTTGTAATGTTTCTAAATTGTGTATATTAAATGCTGGTACAGCATACCCTTCTCTTTGTGCTTTATTTAACATTTCTCTTGTTGATACTATCTTCATAATTTACTTCAACTCCTATTTATTATTTTTTAATTTCCGTCTTCATCTTCAAAGTCATTTTTTATATAAAACTTTTTATTGCACTTATTCAATAATTAGTAGCAATGTAGAGCAGTTACGTTGCATTCATATCTCACCTACATAAAACTATCTTAATTAGCATTGCTAAATTTGCATCTAAAATTAATAACTATTATTTATACTTATGTATAACTACACCTTTTACCACTCTATTAACAGTTCCATCTGGTCTTGGATTATCAGGAGAAATTCCTAATTTTAATGAAGAAAAGAATCCAAACATTTGACCAAATAACATATAGTTAAACACAGTAAATACTTCTGGCACTTCTTCACCAGCTATAGTTATATATTTATCACAATGGTTACATAATTCCTTAGCATTTGAATAACTTATTACAGCTAATTTATGGTTTCCACTATCTCCATTTATTTCTTTGATAAGATCCATATCATAAAGATTTGTATATTCATTTGTAGAATTCATACATATAACTAAAGTATCATCATTAATAATTGACTTAGGTCCATGTCTAAAACCAAGTATTGATTCATAAACAGTTACTACCTTACCACTTGTTAATTCTAAGTTTTTAAGAGCCATTTCTTGTGCAAGACCTTTTAATATTCCTGAACCTAAGTACACTACTCTTTCAGAATTTAATTCTACTAATTCCTTAACATCTCTCCAGTTGTTCTCTAATATGAAATCCCCTTGTTTTACTACTATATCTAGATATTTCTTATTAGTTTCTAAATTCTTAATATCAAAAAGTAATAATGATGCTAAAAGCATACAACTAAAGGAACTTGTCATAGCAAAACTCTTATCATTAGAAGCTTCAGGCATTAATAAACAAAGGCTGTTATCATTTCCTCTACTCTTCTTAGCTAGTTCACCATCTCCATTACAAGTAATAATTACTTGAGCAATATCCTTAACATTTTCTTGAAAAATATTATATGCTCCTATACTTTCAGGACTATTTCCTGATCTTGCATAGGATACTAAAATAGTAGGTACATCTTCTTCAATGAATTCTGAAGGATTTGATACTAAATCAGTTGTTGCTATAGCCTCTACTCTTAAATTAAGATTCTTTGCTAAATGAAGATAAATTGTATCTCCTATATAATCTGATGTTCCTGCACCAGTTAAGATTATTCTTGTATTACTTTTTAGATTCTTACTTAGGAAACTCTCTATTGAAGCTTTGTTATCTTCTACTATTTTGTATGTTTCTAACCAAAGCTTAGGTTGCTGCCTAATTTCAGTAGCAGTAAAAATCCCACCTAGACTCCTTATTTTATCTATATCCATTCCGAATATCATATGTTACCTCCCCAACTTGTAATGTTGTCATTACCAGTTATTCTAAAAATTTTTTTATTTTTTATATTAATTATTATTTAATGTAACCCTATATTTAAACTTATCTCCTCTTGCTACACTTAATGTATATTCAATAACCTCGCCCTTCTCATAAGTAAATCTCTCTATCTTTAAACTTGGAGATCCTTCTTTAATATCCAAGTAAACACTTTCTATTTTATTAGTTAGAATAGGTCTAAAATACTCTTCTGCGGAAGATATTCTTACATTATATTCTTTTGCTAAAATATCATAAAGAGGCTTATTTTCTAACTTTTCTCTAGTTATTCCCTTAAATCTATCATAAGGAATATACGTAGTTTCATACATCATATGAATTCCGTCAGCCTTTCTTATTCTAGATATCTTATATAGCAAGTCTTCACTTCTTATTTTAAACATATCACTTATATGCTCTCCAGCTTGAACTACTTCAAAGCCAGTTACTTCAGAACTTGGTTCTTTTCCTATTTTTTTCATTTCTTCTGTAAAAGAATAAAATGCAACTAAATCTTGATTCATTCTCTTCGGAGATACAAAAGTTCCCTTTCCATGGATTTTATATATATATCCTTCCTTTTCAAGCTCATCCATCGCCTGTCTAACAGTAGTTCTACTTACATCATAAATCTCACATATTTCTCTCTCAGATGGTATTTGAGTATCTTCTTCTAATTTATTTTCTATCATATCAATTAGAATATTCATTAATTGTAAGTATAATGGCGTTCTCGAATTTTTATCTATAAAACTCATCTCTTTTCACCTCATTATTCTATAACACTATTATACCATAAAATTCTTTTAAAAAAAGAATGCAAATATTAATTACCCTTGCATAAAAGTACTTTCCATAATTTAAAATTTACCTATAAATTATATTAAAATGATTTACCCAAGTAACTTATGCTTGTCCATAGATTATCAATTGTCAACTCTTCTTAATAGTATATTGAGATATTGAAACGCCTCCATAAATTATAAACAATCCCAAGTGGTAATTACCACTATAATTTTATTCTAAATGTTTCACTGAAAAGTGTCAATTATTTTTTCTAATTTTCCTCAATTTTTCATCTATTTATTTTCGAAAGTATGATTTGATAAATTTGCTTATTTCATAAAAGTATTCCTATACACTTTCTCTTAATTTCTTATTTTAATGCGCTATTTGCAATATTAAAAGTAGATACAAATATTAAGCTAAATACTATTGCAACTAATACTAGTAATTCAATAAAGAATTAATAATTAATAAAGGAGCTATCCTTAGGACAGCCCCTTTATTCTATAAATCAATCTATTTTAAAATATCTTTTGCATTGTCCGGAACAGCATTTCCAGCTAAAGAATAAGCTAATAATACTGAACCATTCCATGGTTCTAATGCAGGTTCTTGTAATCTACACTTTAAGCCTGATTCATTAATCATTTCTTGTAGTGGTTCTAATACATGTTTACCTGATTTAAATACTCCACCAGTATATGAAACTACAAATTCATCCGTAAAGTTTAACATCTTAGAAATAGCTTCAATATGGCTGAATAGTTCTGCTGCTGCCTCTCTGAAGATATTCTTACATACAGGGCAACCTGCTTCTGCTGCTAAATAACATATAGTTGAGAATTTAGCTAATTCTGTCCTGCTGAATTGTAATCTATTAAATGCTATATCAACAATTTCATATTGATAAGTAATATTATACTCTTTTTCTAAGATATCAAGTAAAGCTGTCTTTTCTTTTCTTCCATCTTTTTGCTTAGTGTATTCATTGATAGTTTTTAAAGCTATCCAATATGCACCACCATCATCACCTATTCCAGGTCCAAATCCACCACATCTAGCAAGTTTACCTTCTGTGTTTCTTCCATAAGCTATACTTCCAGTACCAGCTACTATGTTAACTCCTGGCTTACAAGCAGTTCCTCCTGCCCAACCATTAACTGAGTCATTATCGATTGAGTAAGGTATCACCATAACTTCCTTTATAGCTGCATCAATTTTATTCACATCATCAAGGCTTTCACCATATCCTGGTACACCTATAAAAGCATATGCTATATCATTTACTGATATTTTAGCTTCCTCACAAACTCTTAAAATGTTTTCAGTTAATTGCTTTTGAATCCCTTCTACTCCCACTTGATGGATATGGATAGTAGAACCTTCAACATCAGCTACTTTATTAAGCTTTTCATCTACTAATAAATATCTTGTTTTGGTTCCACCACCATCAATTCCTAAATAAAACATACTTCTTCCCCCTACATACTCTTGAAATTTTTGTTATTGGATATTTTATATTATTATTTTCATTGACGAAATTAAATTATGTATATAAGTTGTAATGACTATTCTACCTTTATAGTAAAAATATTTAAGATATACTATCATCTTAAAAACTTATATAAAAATTAAACAATATATAAAAATCCACAATATAATTATATAATCATTAATAAAATTTTCCAATATAATATGTTGCTAAAATCGGATTTTTCTGAATTTTATATAATATTTTATCACTTTTTATACTTAATATATATTTTATTATCCCTAACATAATAGAAAAGATATTGCTGTATCATTCCAAAATATACACCACATTTATTCCTAGCAAAGACTCTTATCTTATCTAAAGATACATCTGGTTCTAAGTAAAAATTAAAACTTTCGCTATTTGAAATTTTTATAAACTGAAATACTTAATAAAGCTTTTTATTTATTTCCTAATGCTCTTTATAATTGTTCATAAAAAATAGGCTACTGTATCTAATACTATACAGCAGCCTACTAATTATTATATTATTACTTCTAATTCATTTATTATTTCTTGTAACTCTACTAATATAGTTACCAATTTAAATGCTATATTAACTATTTCTTCATGGTAAATAATCTAAACTTCTATCTTATTCTCTCTAGCATAGTAGAAAAGATATTGCTGAGCCATTCCAGAATATGCCCCAAATTTATCCCTAGCAAAGACTCTCATCTTATTTAATGATACATCTGGTGCTACGTAGAAATAAATCATCGCCCTTTTAATCCATACATCTACTGGAAAAGCTGAATGTTTTGCCATCGAAAATAGCATTATACAATCCGCTACCTTAGCTCCTACTCCCATAAATTTTTGAAGAGCTATATGACAATCATCATCATTTAAAGTCTTAATATACTCTAAATCGAAATCTAAAATTTCAGGTCTTTCACTATATTTATTTGGATTATTCTCCATAGCTTCCTTAACTTCTATAGCTTCATTAACCTTCTTTATAGTATCTACTATGTATTTACTTCTAAAAGATGCTCCTGTTCCTTGGATATCTTCTAAAGTAGCTTCTTTAATAGCTTTAGGTGTTGGAAATGTGTAATATTCTTCACCTTTATACTCTATTCTTTCTCCCCAAGCTTCACATATCTTCTTAACCGTCTTCTTAATTGATGGAATACTATTTCTAGCTGATATTATAAAGCTAATTAACATTTCAAAAGGATCTTGATTTAAAATCCTAATTCCATATCCAAAATCTACACTTTTTCTTAAGATTTCGTCCTTAGCTAATTCAGCCTTAATTTCATCATAATCTCTCTCTAAATCAAAATAACTTATCCATATATTATTGAAATCTTCTTCATTTGAGTTATATATAGTAGCCTTATCCCCCTCTTGTAACACTTCTATTACTCTTCCATAAGCTACAATTATATAATTTGTATCACTAATCTTATCCCATCTAAAGCATTGTCCGCACTCTAATATTTGCTTAATATCAAAGTTCTTTAGACCCTCTAAAATTACTTTATTATCTTCAAAACTAACTTTTTCAAAATTCATTACTTCACCTCTTGTTATTTTATTTATCCCCTTAAAATAAACAAACTATTCCTTAATTATACCACAAGGATTCAGACAATTAACCATTAATAGTTAACAATTATCAGTTTTTGATGTGACTTGTTCCAAATGACTTAGATTTAAAAGCTAAGCCTGTCTTCATTCTTTCACTCTTAATCTTATCCTTTCTTAATTAAAAAAACTCAGATACCTCTGAGTTTTCTCCTTAATTGTCAATTGAACATTGTTACCTGTTAATTGAAAAAGGCTTTACTCCTAGGGAAGCAAAGCCTTTTTTCAGTAATATATATCTTAATTTTAGTAAGTGTAAAAACCTCTTCCAGTCTTTCTACCTAGATATCCAGCTCTAACGTATTTTCTTAAAAGACTGCTTGCTCTATACTTGCTATCTCCAGTTTCGTTAAATAAAACATCCATAATAGCTAAGCATACATCTAATCCTATAAGATCTCCTAATGCTAATGGTCCCATTGGATGGTTTGCACCATATTTCATTGAAGTATCTATATCTTCTACTGAAGCAATTCCTTCTTGAAGGATAAAGCTTGCTTCATTTATCATAGGAATAAGTATTCTATTAACTACAAATCCAGGAGCTTCTGCAACTTCTACTGGCTCTTTTCCAATTGCTACTGATAATTCTTTTACAGCATCAAAAGTTTCTTGAGATGTAGCTATTCCTCTTATAACTTCAACTAGCTTCATTACTGGAGCTGGGTTAAAGAAGTGCATTCCTATAACCTTATCTGGCCTCTTTGTTGCTGAAGCAACTTCAGTGATAGATAAAGATGATGTATTAGAAGCTAAAATAGTTGATTCTTTACAGATTTCATCTAATTCAGCAAATATGCTTTTCTTAATTTCCATATTCTCTACAGCAGCTTCAATAACTAAGTCACAATCTTCAGCAAGAGCTAACTCTGTAGTTCCAGATATTCTTCCAAGGATTGCTTCCTTATCTTCTTCAGTGATTTTTCCCTTAGCTACTAGCTTAGTTAATCCTTTATTAATTCCGTTAATTCCTCTTTCGACGAATTCATCCTTTATGTCCCTAACTATAACCTCATATCCTTTTTGAGCAAAAGCTTGAACTATACCAGCGCCCATAGTTCCAGCACCTATAACAAAAATCTTTTTCATAAAAACACCCTCCTAATATAATGTGAAAAATTAAAGAATTAATAATCAAAAAATTAATTATTTATTTTTTAATTTATAAAATTTGTAAAATTAATTTAATTATATCACAAATCCCATATTATGTGAAATTCATTCTCTCCTCGTCCATATCATAAATTTCAACTTACTAAACTCTTTAGAGTTTAATCATCAATTCTTTCATTATTCCATTATTTAATTTTTATCTATTCATTTTCTTTCATTGCTTTTAATTGAGCAGTCATTTCTGGTACCACTTTTAATAAGTCTCCAACTACAGCATAATCAGCTGCTTGCATAATTGGAGCAGTAGCATCCTTGTTTATTGCTATTATAAGATCTGAATCTTGCATACCTGCAACGTGTTGAATAGCTCCTGAAATACCGCAAGCTATATAAATGTTAGGTCTTACTGTCTTACCTGTTTGACCTACTTGGTATTCCTTCTCAATCCAACCATTTTCAACAGCAGCTCTTGATCCAGCTACAGTTCCACCTAAAGCTTCTGCTAATTCTTCTAAAAGCTTAACATTCTCTTTAGATCCAACTCCTCTACCACCAGCAACGATAAAGTTAGCTTCACTGATATCTACTATTTCTTTAGTTTCTTTCACTATTTCAACTATTTTAGTTCTAATATCTGAATCTTTTAATTCAACTTCAACTTCTTCAACAGTGAATTTTCTATCTTCATCAGGAAGTTTTGAGAAAACTCCTGGTCTCACTGTTGCCATTTGTGGTCTATGGTCTGGACAAGCGATTGTTGCCATTAAGTTACCACCAAATGCAGGTCTTGTTGCAAGTAAATCTGCCTTTTCAACATCAACATCTAAAACTGTACAGTCAGCTGTTAATCCTGTAGATAATCTAGCTGCAACTCTTGGACCTAAGTCTCTTCCTATAAATGTTGCTCCAATAAATAATATTCCTGGCTTTCTCTCATTTGCTAAGTCACAAATAACCTTTGTATAACCATCAGTTGTATAATGTTTTAACCCTTTATTTTCTACTACTAATACTTCATCAGCACCATGTCTTCCTAATGTATCTGCTAATGCCTTTACATTATCTCCTATTAAAAGTGCTGTTAATTTAACCCCTAATTTATCTGCAATCTTCTTACCTTCACCAAGTAATTCTAGAGAAACTTTTTGAAGTTCTCCTTCTCTTTGCTCAGCAAATACCCAAACGCCTTTGTAATCTGCTATACTCATCTTCATTTACCTCCCATATCTTAGATGTAGTGTTTTTCCTTTAATTTAGCTAATACATATTTAGCAGCTTCCTGTGGAACTTCATTTACTATTTCTCCAGCTCCCTTAGTTTCCTTAGTCATTGTCTTCTTAACCTTAGTTGGAGAACCCTTAAGTCCAAGTTCTTCTTTATTTACATCTATATCATCTGCTGACCAGATTTGAATTTCTTTGTTAGCTGTGTCAAATATATATCTAACATTCATATATCTTGGTTCATTTAATTCTTTAATTGCTGTTAAAAGAACTGGAGCTTGAACTTTGATTAATTCATATCCATCTTCTAAAGCTCTATTTACTAATAAACCATCTTCTTCTACTTTTACATCTTGAACATATGTTACTTGAGGTATATTTAAATGTTCAGCTATTTCCGGTCCAACTTGCGCTGTATCTCCATCGATAGCTTGTCTTCCAGCGAATACTATATCATATTCTAATTTCTTTAATGCACCTGCTAGTGCTTTAGATGTTGCTAAAGTATCAGCTCCAGCAAAAGCCCTATCTGTAATAAGGATAGCTTCATCAGCTCCCATACATAAAGCTTCTCTTAAAGCATTTTGTGCTTGAGGAGGCCCCATGCTTAATACAGTAACCTTTCCTCCATTATTATCCTTTATTGTTAAAGCAGCTTCTAATGCATGCTTATCTTCTGGATTTATTATTGATGGAACTCCATCTCTTATAAGTGTTCCTGTTTTTGGATCGATTTTAACAGCTGTTGTATCTGGAACTTGTTTTAAACAAACTACTATATTCATTTATAAATCCTCCCCCTTATCTTAAAGCGCTTCCTGAAATAACCATCTTTTGAACTTCAGATGTTCCTTCATATATTTCAGTTATCTTAGCATCTCTCATCATTCTTTCAACTGGATATTCTTTAGTGTATCCATATCCACCAAAGATTTGAACAGCTTTTGTAGTTACATCCATAGCTACTTCTGCTGCGTAAAGCTTAGCTCTTGCTGCTTCTACACTATATGGAAGCTTGTTATCTTTAAGCCATGCTGCTTTATAAACTAAGTGTTTAGCCGCTTCAATTTTCACATCCATATCTGCGATCATCCATTGTAATCCTTGGAATGCGGATAATGGTCTTCCAAATTGCTTTCTTTCCTTCATATAATTAACTGCTTCTTCAAAAGCACCTTCAGCAATACCTAAAGCTTGAGCTGCAATACCTATTCTTCCTCCATCAAGAGTTTTCATAGCTATTCCAAAACCCTTACCTTCTTGTCCAATTAAATTTTCCTTTGGAACAATGCAGTTACTCATTACTAACTCAGTAGTTGAAGATGCTCTAATTCCAAGCTTATCTTCTTTCTTACCAATTGAGAACCCTTCAAAGTCTTTTTCAACTATAAATGCTGAAATACCTCTAGTTCCCTTAGATTTATCTGTCATTGCAAATATAATAAATGTTTCAGCTACTCCCCCATTAGTGATAAATATCTTTGAACCATTTAATATATAATTGTCTCCATCTTTAACTGCTACAGTTTGTTGTCCTGCTGCATCTGTACCAGCACCTGGTTCAGTTAATCCGAAAGCACCAAGTTTTTTACCAGTAGCTAAATCTGTTAAATACTTTTCCTTTTGCTCCTTAGTACCAAATTGATCTATTAAAGAAGCACATAGTGAAGTATGAGCTGAAACTATAACTCCTGTAGTTCCACATACCTTAGATAACTCTTCAACTGCCATTATATAGGAAAGAGTATCTCCACCAGCTCCACCATATTCCTTAGAAAATGGAATTCCAAGCATCCCCAGTTTAGCCATCTTCTCAACATTTTCCATAGGAAATCTTTCTGTTTCATCAATTTCAGCAGCTATTGGCTTAACTTCATTCACAGCGAATTCTCTAACCATTTGCTTTACTAATTCTTGTTCTCTAGTTAATTGGAAATTCATTAATTATACCTCCTCGATATTGCAACTTAAATTGAAATAATTAAATTTAAAATATTATAA
>NZ_JAWGSV010000086.1:0-11924 GCF_032552055.1 Clostridium sp.
GATATAAGGTTGTTATAGTAATGCCTGATAGTATGAGTAAAGAAAGAAGAGATTTAATAAAAGCATATGGAGCAGAACTTATATTAACTGATGGAGCAGAAGGTATGAATGGAGCTATAGAAAAGGCTAAGGAGCTTTCAAAGAAGGAAAATTATTTTATGCCACAGCAGTTTGAAAATATAGCAAATAGTGAAAAGCATTATTATACAACAGCAGAAGAAATATATTCTGATTTAAATGATTTAGATTTATTTATTGCAGGGGTAGGAACTGGTGGAACTGTAACTGGAGTAGGAAATAAATTAAAAGAGAAAATAAGCAATATAAAAATAGTTGCAGTTGAACCTAAGAAATCACCTGTTTTAAGTGGGGGAAATGCTGGAGCGCATAAAATTCAGGGGTTAGGATCAGGCTTTATACCTGAAATTTACAACCCTAAAGTGATAGATGAAGTGGTAAAAGTTTCTGATGAAGATGCTCTTAAAACTACTAAGCTCGTAGCTGAAAAAGAAGGAATATTACTTGGAATCTCATCAGGAGCTGCAATATACGTAGCATTAGAAAAAGCTAAAATTCTTGGAAGAGGTAAAAAAGTTTTAGCTATTGCCCCAGATGGTGGGGAAAAGTATATATCCATGGGAATATACGACTAATTGCCCTAAGCAATTAAATTTAAGGAGGATTGGCTGTGTTTGAAAGCTTAAGATATGATATAAATAATATATTAGAAAATGACCCAGCAGCTAGAAGTAAAATAGAAGTATTCTTATTATATCCTTGCATTCATGCTTTAATAGCATATAGAATTGCACATTTTTTATATAAGCATAAAAGGTTTTTCTTAGCTAGATTCGTTTCTCAAATAGCAAGATTTACTACAGGAATAGAAATTCACCCAGGGGCAAAAATAGGTAAGGGATTATTTATTGATCATGGTATGGGTGTTGTAATTGGTGAAACTAGTGAAATTGGAGATAATGTAACTATTTATCATGGAGTTACTCTTGGAGGGACTGGTAAAGAAAAAGGCAAAAGGCATCCTACAGTTGAGGATAATGTTATTATTGGAGCTGGTGCTAAGGTTCTTGGACCTATTATCCTTAAGAAAGGAAGTAGAGTTGGTGCTAATACTGTAGTTTTAAAAGATGTTCCTGGAGGAGCTACTGTAGTGGGATGTGCTGGTAGAAATATAATTAAAAATGTTAATGATATTATCGAAGTTATCGATGAAGATGGAAGGAGAAAAACAATATATAATAATATGATGATATAGAAGGTGCTAGCGCACAATTAAGAATTAAGAATGAAAAATGAAGAATTGAGGAAAAAACTCCTTATGGAGTTTTAATAAAATGAGTGATTTTAGGAATTCTATAAGAGTTACATCAATAGGTATTAATTTTTAATAGTAATTGATAATGAGGTGGATACTTAAAAATATGTTTTTATGTAATTTCTTAAAAATTACTTTTTATATTAAAATTCAAATTTTAATATTATATTTTTAATTTTTATCTTTGCGCTATAGTTTCTTTGAAGTGGAGAGTTTGTAATAACTTTCTGCTGTATTCTATAAGTGATATTATATATTGTTAATGATATGAGAGAAAAAATTATAAGTTATTGTAATACTTTAGGTTTAGATACTTTAGGATTTATAAAATGTAGAGAGTTTACAGAACTTAGAAGCTTTTTTTATGATAGAAAAGAAAAGGGACTTGAAAATGAATTTGAAGAAGGGGACATAGAAAAAAGAATAAACCCCTTTATTTATATGGAAGAGGGGAAGACTATTATTTCAATAGCTTTCCCTTATCTGCATAATGTAGATTATTATGATAATGGATTTTCAGTTTATACTAGAGGGACAGATTATCATAAAGTTGTTAAGTCTTATTTATCTAAGATCTGTGAATATATAGAAAGTTTAGGTGGAAAAGCTTCTTCTTTTGTAGATAGTAACTTTCTACCTGAAAGATATATTGCCTATTTAGCAGGAGTAGGTTTTATAGGGAAAAATAATTTAATAATAACTGAAAAATATGGTTCTTATGTATTTCTTGGAGAGATAATTACTGACTTAGAAATAGATTGTAATGAGAGCAATTATGAAGAAATAAAAGATTTTAAGGAATGTGGAAGTTGTGAGCTTTGCTATAAAAGCTGTCCAAGTAAGGCAATAAATCCATATAGAAAGAATAGCAATATTTGTTTATCATACTTTACTCAAAAGAAAGATTTATCAGATAATCATATTAAGTTATTAAAGGGAAGAGTTTTTGGCTGTGATAGTTGTCAAGAACCTTGTCCTTATAATAAAGATAAGGAATTTTCAAAAATAGAAGAGTTTATTCCTTTTGATTTTATGAATAGTGATAATACTTTAGACCTTGCTAATATAAATAATAAAGGCTTTAAAGAAAGTTATTTAAGAACTTCTTGTGGGTGGAGAGGTAAAAATGTTTTAAAAAGGAATGCATTAATAAAAGTTAATAGTACTAATGGAGATATAAGCAAAATTAAAACAGATTCTCCTTATTTAAATGATTATGTTAATAGACTTTTAAATAGTAATAAAATATAATAATTTATAAGTTGTAATAAAGTTCTTACATTTTATTAAATTAAATTTCCTGTTAAAAATATTTAAGATATAAGGGGATTTTAACAATTTTTAAAAATTAAATAACGAAGATTTCAATCGATGTAGTTTACTTTAAAGCATTTTTTACTTTAAATTATATAAGAATTAAAGATGTAAATTATTAATTGAAACATATATTGTTGCAAACTAGGAAGTGAGGGAGAGAAATGCTATCACCAATAGTAGTAAAAATAGTAAATGCCCTGCCAGAGTCGATGGTAGTAAAAGTAACAAAAATACTAGTAAAGAAATATTTTAAGAAGTATGCAAATATTAAAATAGAGGGAATTGAAAAGTTATATAATGTAGATGGACCTTTAATATTTATCTGCAATCATTTAAGTAATGCTGATGGCTTAATTTTAGACAAGATACTAAGAGAAAGATTTGATCCAACCTTTGTAGCAGGGGTTAAATTATCTGATGATCCTGTAACTAAATTTGGAACTATGATGGTTAAGAATATTGGAATAAAGCCAAATTCTGCAGATAAGGAAGCTATAACTAGAATAGTAAAACTAGTTAGAGGTGGAGAAAACTTAGTTATTTTTCCAGAAGGTACAAGAAGTAGAACTGGTGCTATGATTGAAGGGAAAAAAGGTATTTTATTAATAGCAAGACTTACAAAAGCTAAAATAGTACCAATAGGAATGTATGGTACAGAAATTCTTTTACCTATTAACAAGGATGGGGATATGGGTGGAGAAAAATTTAACTATGCTGATGTACATATAAAGTTTGGAGAGCCTGTTTCATTACCGGCAAAAGAAAAGGATGAAGACAAACATGATTTTGATGACAGATCAATGAACTTTATAATGAAGTCAATTGCTAATTTATTACCTGAAAAATATAAAGGCGTTTATAAGTAACTAATATTATTAGAGTATAAGTTATTTACTATAAATTAATTTTAAGGTGATATTGAATAATATAGAGTGAAAATTAAGCTGTTTAAAACAGCTTTTGGTAGGTGGTTTTATGAAAAAGAGAACTAAAGAGATTTTAGAAATATTAAAGGTTGATTATCCAGATGCAAAATGTGAGCTTAATCATGAATCGGCTTTTCAGCTTTTAGTGGCTACTATTTTATCAGCTCAAACTACTGATAAGAAGGTTAATGAAGTGACAGAAACTTTATTTAAGGAATATCCTGATTTAGATGCCTTTTTAACTTTATCCTTAGAAGAGTTAGAAAGCAGAATAAAGCAAATAGGACTTTATAGAAGTAAGGCTAAAAACTTAATAATGATGTGCAATCAATTAAAGCAAAACTTCAATGGAGAGGTTCCAAGTACTATGGAGGAATTAACTTCACTGGCAGGTGCAGGTAGAAAAACAGCAAATGTAGTTTTATCAAATGCTTTTGATGTACCTTCTATAGCAGTTGATACTCATGTGTTTAGAGTTTCAAATAGATTAGGTCTTGCTGATTCTGATAATGTATTAGAAGTGGAAAAGCAATTACAAAAGGAGCTTCCAAAGAGAGAGTGGAGCTTAACTCATCATTTATTAATTTTCCATGGTAGAAGATGTTGTATTGCTAGAAATCCAAAGTGTGAAATTTGTAGCTTAACTAAGTACTGCAAATATTATAAGGAAAATTTAAAGCTTAAAAAGACTACTAAAAAGAAGTAATAATTTAATCTTGTAGGTGTAAGGATGCTGAAGGAAGAAATTCGGGTGAGCTGAATTTCAATAAAAGTTAGTGTGACATCTATAATATTTTAAATGGTGAATTACTAGCATAGTATATTTATATCTGCCTTTATATTCGCATCTTACTTATAATTATTAGACATACAATAAAATATAGAAATTACATATTCTTTTAATAGGTTTTCTGAAGTGATATAATTATATAATGAGTTAATTATTTAATAAGATATTATGTAATTAAGATAATTACGCAATAAGTAAGTTGAATCTAAGAATAATAATTAAGTATAAAGTGATTCTTATCTTCAGGTGGATTTTTCTTAACAGGAATACCCTACTCCATCTGAAGGTTAGAAGAACTAATCCAGGCGCGTAGCAGTGCTTAGCTCCCACTTATAGAAGGGGGAGTGTTAGCAATGGTAGCGATCGGATAAAAAAATAAGTAAGTAATTTAATAGTAATTGGAGGAGCATTATGAAAGTTGGAGTATTAATGGGGGGAATATCCTCAGAAAGAGAAGTATCATTAAGTAGTGGTAATTCAATAATGCAGCATATTAATAAAGAAAAGTATGAGGTTACACCTATAATTATAGATAGTAAAGAGGATATAATTGAAAAGGTAAAAGGAATAGATTTTGCCCTTTTAGCTCTTCATGGTAAGTTTGGGGAAGATGGTTCAGTTCAAGCTGTTTTAGAAACACTAGGAATACCTTATTCAGGATGTGATACTTTAAGTAGTGCATTATGTATGGATAAAGACTTATCTAAAAGTATTTTAAAGGCTAAAGGAATAAGAACTGCAAAGTGGTTAAATGTTTCTTCAGTAGATGAAATAGATTATGAAGCTATAGAAGATATGGGTTATCCAGTATTTATAAAGCCTACTAATGGTGGATCAAGCGTTGCTACATTTAAGGTTACAAAAAAAGAAGATGTAGAACATGCTGTAGTTGAAGGACTAAAGTGGGATAGGGAAGTAATGATTGAAGAATTCATTAAAGGTGACGAAATTACTTGTCCTGTATTTAATCATGAGTTATTTCCAATCTTAGCTATAAAGGCTAAAACTGATTTTTATGATTATGAACAAAAATACTCAGCTAATGGTGCAGAGCATTATCCAATTGAATTAGAAGAAGGACTTTATAATGAAGTTAAAAAAATGGCTTTAGATACTTATAAAGCTTTAAAATGTTCAGTTTATACTAGAATAGATATGATTATAACTGAAGATAATGTTCCATATATACTAGAAGCTAATACTCTTCCAGGAATGACAGCTACTAGTTTATTCCCTCAAAGTGCAGGAGAAAAAGGAATAGATTATTCAAGCTTCATTGATATGATAATTGAATATTCATTAAAGAAATAGTTTTAAAATGCAAAGCATTTTAAATGAAAAAATTAAGGTAATGAAAAAATGAAAGAATGAAGGAAGGGGTTTTGCTATGCAAAACCTCTTTTATTTATAGATTTTCTTACAAAAATCTGTAAAGATTCTTATAAACATTTTTTCATTCTTTCATTAATAAAATGCTTTGCATTTTATGACAACTAGAGTAATTTCCTGAGATTTGAAACGTATAATAATAAAGTAAAATAAGTGTTTATATATTTAATATATAAGGGGGAATAGTTATGAACTTTATTCTTTTAGTTTTACTTTGTTCAGTTTTAGGTTTACTTTTTTCAGCTTACCAAGGAAGAAGCATTATGAAAGAAGACGAAGGGGATGAAAAGGTACGAAGCATTGCTATTAAGATAAGAAAAGGAGCAAATGCATATCTAAAGAGGCAGTACAAAGGAGTAACAATATTTTTTGTAATAATGTTTTTTATATTTCTTATTATGAGCTTTTTTGGATATGTTTCAATATTTGTTCCTTTTTCTTTTGTAATAGGAGGATTATTATCAGGTCTTAGTGGTTTTATAGGTATGAAGGTTGCAACTCAAGCTAATTCTAGAACTACAACAGCTGCTAAGAAAAGTTTAAATGGAGCTTTGAAAATTTCCTTTAAAAGTGGATCTGTTATAGGAATTGTCGTTGTTTCTCTTGGGCTTTTATATATAGGTCTTGGATTTTTATTTTTAGATTGGTATTATAGAGATTTATCAGAAGCAGAAAGAATATTACAAGTTACAACTAATATTTTAACTTTTGGAATAGGGGCTTCTTCAATGGCCTTATTTGCTAGAGTTGGTGGCGGAATCTTTACAAAGGCTGCAGATGTTGGAGCTGATTTAGTAGGAAAAGTAGAAGTAGGTATTCCAGAAGATGATCCAAGAAATCCAGCTGTAATTGCAGATAATGTTGGAGATAATGTTGGTGATGTTGCGGGGATGGGAGCAGATCTTTATGAGTCCTATGTAGGTTCATTAATTTCATCTTCTGCATTAGCTGTTGCTGCAGGACTATCAACAAAAGGAGCTGTTGTTCCACTTCTTGTTGCAGCTTTAGGTGTAGTTGCATCTATATTTTCTACATTTTTTGTAAAAGCAAAAGAAGATTCAAGTCAGAAGAATTTACTTAAAGCCTTAAGAAGAGGTGTTTATATATCCTCGGTAATTGTTGCAGTAGGATCTTATTTTATAGTAAGAGAAGTATTGGGTGCTGAAAATATAGGAGTCTACTTTAGTATATTATCAGGTCTTTTTGCAGGGATTTTAATAGGATTCTTTACTGAATACTACACATCAGATACTTATAAACCAACAAGGAATCTAGCTTCAATGAGTGAAACTGGACCAGCGACTATAATAATAGGTGGATTATCTTTAGGGATGGCATCTACAGCAATACCTGTAGTAATAGTAGCTGTATCAGTACTAATAAGTTTTAATTTATCAGGTGGAGCTCAAGATTTTAATTTAGGTCTTTATGGAATAGCAATTTCAGCAGTTGGTATGTTATCCACCTTAGGAATTACACTTGCAACAGATGCTTATGGACCTATAGCAGATAATGCAGGAGGGATTGCTGAAATGTCTGATCAAAATCCAGAAGTAAGAAGAAGAACAGATGCTTTAGATTCATTAGGAAATACTACAGCAGCTACAGGAAAAGGGTTTGCAATAGGTTCAGCTGCATTAACTGCCTTAGCTTTTATAGCAGCATATAAGGATTCTATTGAAAATATAGTTAAAAGCGGAACTTCTAATTTTGAGTTTAACTTATCTATATTAAATCCTCAGGTTTTAATAGGATTATTTATAGGTGGAATGGTAACCTTCTTATTTTCATCAAAGACAATGGATGCTGTTGGACGAGCTGCTTCCAAAATAGTTGTTGAAGTAAGAAGACAATTTAAAGAAATTCCTGGACTTATGGAAGGAAAGGGAGAACCAGATTATGAGTCTTGTATTGATATATGTACAAAATCTGCTCAAAGAGAACTTATTACGATAGCAATAATTTCAGTAGCGACACCAGTAATAGTTGGGATTATTTTAGGACCTAATGGGGTAGCAGGACTTTTAGCAGGGGCAACAGTAACAGGTTTTGCAATGGCTATAATGATGTCAAATTCAGGTGGAGCTTGGGACAATGCTAAGAAATATATAGAATCTGGAGTGCTAGGTGGAAAGGGTTCAGAGTGCCATAAAGCAGCAGTTGTTGGAGACACAGTAGGGGATCCGTTTAAAGATACAACTGGACCTTCAATAAATATTCTAATAAAACTAATGTCAATGGTATCAATAGTATTTGGAGCATTAATACTTGCTTTTGGAGTACTATAGAAAATTTATATTATAAATGACTTTTAATAATCTATTTTATTAATTTATTAGTGGATACTTTAGGTGGAGAAAATTAAAGGTAGTTTACTAGAGAGTTTTAAATAGATAAATTAAGTGGACACATATATGTTTAAGGTACTTTGTAGTTAAAATACTAGCAAGTGGAACTGTGACTTATATATGTCTACTTTTTTCTTTGCCTCTGTTTTAATTAAGTATTTATTTCTAATCAGCATATTAATAGACTTTATTTCAATTTGAAAGGTTGGATGAGGAGGATTAATATCTTGGTAATTATATGAAATGGAATAAATGGGTGAATACTTTTAGTTTAAAAAAAGAAACTATTAGATTGGAATTAAAATCCATAAAATGTATAATAAAAATATAGAAATAATGAACAACTGTATTATAATGCGAAATAAAGATACACTTGATATAATACAGATAAATAAGAATTTGAAAGGATTAGTTATGTCAAAAAGAGATAAAATGTATACTGGAGAATTATATCTCCCAGGAGATGTAGAAATTATGAAAGAACAGCAGATATGCCTTGATAAACTTTATGATTATAATATGACAAGGCCCACAGAGAGTGAAAAAAGACAAGACCTACTGAAAGAGATGTTTGCGGAAATTGGAGATGACTGTTACATTGAGCCTCCATTCCATGCAAACTGGGGTGGAAAGCATATTCATTTTGGTAAATGTATTTATGCAAATTTCAATTTTACAGCGGTTGATGATACTAATATATATGTTGGCGATTATACGATGTTTGGCCCGAATGTAACTCTTGCTACAGCCGGACATCCCATCTTGCCGGAACTTCGCCAACAAGCATATCAGTATAATATGCCTGTGCATATAGGAAAGAATTGTTGGCTTGGTGCTGGTGTCATCGTTCTTCCTGGAGTAACTATTGGAGATAATACTGTGATTGGTGCTGGAAGTGTCGTTACAAAAGATATTCCTTCCAATGTTGTAGCACTTGGTAATCCATGTCGGGTACTGCGTGAAATCAACAAACATGATAAAGAATACTATTTCAAAGATAGAAAGATTAACCTATAAAGTATAGTTTAGTGAATAGATTTGATGGGTAAATTTAAACTATTACGAAGAGAAAATTAAATATAAGTTAATGAGAATACCGTACTATTCAAAAGTGAATATGCGGTATTTACAAAATAAGTTATAATTAACTAGTAGTTGTATTAGATTATTATGCTATATAAGAATTTTATCTAATATATATAAAGGGGGAAATAAAGTGAAAAAAGTATGGGGAATTATAACATATATTTTATTAATTTCAGTAATTATAGGAACAATTAAAGCAATATTTGTCGGAGACATAAGACTTATAGGTAAAGGCTTAGTGTATATTCCATTTGCTACTTCATTGGTTTTAATGAATAGATTGACAAATAAAAATAAAGCAGTAGAAATAATCTTTTGGATATCTATCGGAATAATTATTTTTCTTAATTATTTTTTAGGAATTTAATTTTTATAAGGATCAATATTAATATATTACAAAATAGAAGTGGACAATTAATTGTCCACTTTTTATAGTATAATATCAAAATTATTTTAAAACAAAGCCGTTTATTTAAATAATAATATCATATCATTCCATTTTGCTCCACCATGAGATGAATCTGAAACTCCAACATGATTAAAACCAAATTTTTTATAATAATGGACTAAATGATCCTTGCAAGTTAGAACCATTCCTTTTTTAGCACGTTCCTTAGAAGTTTTTATAAAATGATTTAATAATTCTGAGGCAACACCAGAGTTACGATATTCTGGTAATACATCTAATCCAAATACAGTTTGATAATCTCCTGAAGGGTTATGCAAATTAGTATTATGATATAATTCATCAGGCAATTCAGGTTTATCAGTGGTACATCCATTTATAAAACCAATTACTTTTTCATTTTTAACTGCTACGAAAAAGTTTTCTTTGAAAGCAGAATATCTATTACGAAAATCTTCTTCTTTAGCTGCTTCAGCTTCAGGAAAACACTTGCTTTCTATAATAATAATTTCTTCTAAATCTTCTTTAGTGGCTTCTCTAATTTTCATACAAATCTCCTATATTAATTATTTATAATATAATGTTAATTTTCTATAAATTCACTATATGTAATGTTATTTTTAATATTATCAATAACTACTTTTCTAATACTCATAATATCACTTGGAAGATTATCTAAGTTGAACCATTTTAATTCAGAAGCTTTATTTGGCTCCATTATCTTTGGGATTCCTTCAAATTTTTCAACTAAAAAATACATATCGTAATAAGTTCTTCCACCAGATGAGCTAACACGATGAGTTAAGTGAAGGAATGTTAAATCATCTATATTTATGTTTATTCCAAGCTCCTCTTTAGCTTCTCTTACAACAGCCATTTTAGCTGTTTCTCCCTCATCAACATGTCCACTTCCTGACATATCCCATTTACCATCTTCATAACCTGTATCTTTTCTACGATGTAATAGTATTTGAGTTTTACCTTCTTTTCTATTTATTATTACCGGCATTACCGCTGAATATGATTTGAAATGTTCTCCCATGATAGACCTCCTGAAATTAAAAATGAAGAATTATTGATTTAATTCTTTTAGAATTACTAAGACTGTTATAATTAAAAACTCTATTAGGAGTTTTTTGTTAATTTTTAATTGTGCAACAGCACCATAATTACAGTATGTATTATAAACTATATTTGGTAAAATATAAAGTTATGGGAAAAATAGGTTGACAGCTATAGATTACACTTGTAAACTTAAATTAAAGATTACGTTTGTAATTTTAAGGAGGGGTATAATGAAAAAGCTACCCAAAATATCTGATTCAGAATGGGAAATAATGAAGATAGTATGGTCAAAAGATGAGGTAACTTCGAATGAAATTATCGAAAGCCTTAATGGTAAACAGCAGTGGAAAAGTACTACTATTAAAAGTCTTATTAATAGGCTTTTAAATAAAGAAGCTATTGGCTTTAGAAAGAATGGTAAGGAATATGTTTATTATTCACTAATTTCTGAAGAAGAATGTATAAAAGAGGAAAGCCAATCATTTTTGAAAAGAGTTTTTAATGGATCATTAAATGATATGATATTAAACTTAGTCAAAAGTGAAGAATTAACTAATGAAGACATAAATGAGTTAAGGGATATTTTAAATGAAAAGTTAGATGTGGAGGATAAATAATGAGTTATATTATTGAATCCTCTATAGTAGCAAGTTTTTTAGTAGGAATAATTTTGCTAATAAGATTACTACTAAAAAATCATATGAAAAAGTCTATAATATATTACCTTTGGTTTATTTTATTAATTAAATTAATAATTCCTTTTGGACCAGAAAGTAAACTAAGTGTTTTTAATTTAGTTAATGTTAGTTCTATAGAAGAAAGTAATAATTCAATCATAGGTAGTAATACACAAGAAAATAATCAAGATATAATTCAAACAATACCTAATGACGAAATTAATAATGACATTTCTACAGATTTTAATTCACCAGTAAATAATATAGTTAATGATGATAATGAACAAAGCAATAATTTTACTTATAAAGAAATAATATTTTATCTTTGGATAAGTGTAGCTTCTATACTTATTTTAAGAGGGTTAATAGCTTATTTAAAGCTTCACTTAAGTATTAAAAAGGAATATATAGAGTATAAGAACTATGATATAGATATGGATATTTCTAATGAAAAGAAGTCTTTATCTATAAATAGAAGTATCGAAGTCAGAGTAACTAATGAAATTAATAGTCCTAGTCTTTGTGGGATAATTAAACCTAAAATATTAATTCCATTAAAGGTTGTAAGTTCTGTAAATGAAAAAGAA
>NZ_JAWGSV010000087.1:0-11765 GCF_032552055.1 Clostridium sp.
CCATTCCTATGAATGATTCTTTAAATACTTGAATCGCTCCTTCTTGAGCTATTTGAGTAACACCTTTTACGAATTGTTTTCTCTTCATAGAGTCTACTGGTCTAACTCTTGCAAAGTGTTCTGGTGCGAAGGTTGGAATTCCTTCAAATTTAAACTTCTTTGATGGAGAACATAAAGTGTCTCCAATTGAAAATATACCTGGATCAAATACACCAATTATATCTCCTGCATATGCTTCTTCAATTATTTCTCTATCTTGAGCCATAAATTGTTGTGGTTGAGAAAGCTTAAGCTTCTTTCCACCTTGCATATGATAAACATCTTCTCCTTTTTGGAACTTTCCTGAACAAATTCTCATAAAGGCAATTCTATCTCTATGAGCCTTATTCATGTTAGCTTGTATCTTAAATACGAAAGCTGAGAAATTATTATCAAATGGATCTATTTCTCCTATGCTTGAGTTTCTTGAAAGTGGTGATGTAGTCATTTCTAAGAAATGTTCTAGGAATGGCTCTACACCAAAGTTAGTTAAAGCTGATCCAAAGAATACTGGTGTTAATTCTCCTAATCTAACTTTTTCTAAATCAAGGTCGTCTCCAGCTATATCTAAAAGTTCTATATCTTCCATTAATTTATCATGAAGAGCTTCTCCTAAGATTTCTCTAAATTTTGGATCATCTACAGCACCTTCAATTGCATCTACTGCAGTTTGACCATGGTTTCCAGCTGAAAAAGCAATAATTCTCTTATTATCTCTTTCATATACTCCCTTAAACTCTTTACCTGATCCTATTGGCCAGTTCATAGGGTATGTCTTTATTCCAAGTTCATTTTCAATTTCTTCTAATAACTCAAATGGATCCTTAGCTTCTCTATCCAACTTATTTATAAAAGTAAATATAGGCATTTCTCTAAGGGATGCAACATGGAATAGCTTTCTAGTTTGATCTTCTATACCTTTTGCTCCATCAACAACCATAACTGCACTATCTGCAGCCATAAGTGTTCTATATGTGTCTTCTGAGAAATCTTGGTGACCTGGTGTATCTAATATATTTATACAATGTCCACTATAATTAAATTGCATTACAGATGAAGTAACTGAAATACCTCTTTGTTTTTCTATTTCCATCCAGTCAGATACTGCATGTGCTGAAGCCTTTCTAGCCTTTACTGATCCTGCAAGTCTTATAGCTCCTCCGTATAATAGGAACTTTTCTGTTAATGTAGTTTTACCTGCATCAGGGTGGGATATTATAGCAAAGGTTCTTCTCTTTTCTATTTCATTTATGTAATCTGCCAAGGGCTTTTCCTCCTTAAATTGAAAGTAGTTTATCCGATCGCTAACATTGCTAATACTACCATCTTCTCAAAGTGGGAGCTAAGCACTGCTACGCGCCTGGATTAGTTCTTCTAAGCTTCAGATGGAATAAGATATTACTGCACTCTGTGAAAGTGATTCACACAAAATGCAAGATTTTGATTCTCTACTTTTTAAGAAAACTCCATCTGAAGCTAAGAATCACTTTATCTCTATTTCTCTAGTTATTCATTATACCCTAAAGTAAGAAAATTTAAAATGAATTTTTTCTCTACCAGAGAACATAAAATTAATTTCTTCACATAAAGAGAACCTAATATTTATATTAATTAAGTATTTTCTTATATATAAAATACTCCCTCCATAGCTACAGTTTTATTATTTTAACTGTCTACTACAAAGAGAGCATAACATAATATATGATTTTTTATTTTACATAGTTATATTACTTACATATTTAGATTAATTCTTATTATTTAACTAGTTCACTTTATTTAATTAATCTCTTTTATGCATGTTTCTTTTTTCTTATAAATAAAGCTCCACCAACTACTACTGCAGCTAATGCTATAACTAATATTGCTGAAGTTGATACTACTGCACCTGTATTAGGTAAATTTCCTTTTCCAGCTTCAGTCTTACTATTAGTATCTGATGGATTAGTATCTGATGAATTAGTATTTTCTTCTGGTTTAGTTACATTTTCATCTTTATCAACTAACTTTTCAGCTACAACATATTTTGAGAAGTGAGGAGTTTTAAATGTAACTTCATTTCCCTCAACTTTAGTTTCCATAGCTTCAAATTTCTTTGTAGCATCATTATAATAATATACTACAAGATTATCTTTATTAAGACCTTCAAGATCTTTATCAGTTAAGCTTATAGTTATTTCTACTTGTCCATCTTTAAAATTATGAATAAATGTACTTCCATCTTCCTTATTAACTATTAAGTTAAAATCAAACACCTTATTAACAGCATTTATATCCTTTAATATAGCAGAATCTTCTACTATTTCTAAGCTAATAGTAACATCCTTAGCCCCATCTAAAAGACTCTTGTCTATTGCTGATAACGGTAAGTTTAACTGAACTCCATTATTCATAGTAATATTTAAAGATCCTTTTCCATTTTTTAAGGATTCAATATCTTTTATTACAACATCTACCTTCTTAGCTGAAGAATTAGTATTAACCTTAATTTCATTCTTTTCATTAGGGTTAATCTTATATACTTCTGCAATAACCTTATCTTCTGAAGGTTTAATTACTACATTATTATTATTTCCATTGTCTCCTGGGTTCTCTGGAGTTTCAGGCACTTCTGGATTTTCTGGTACTTCTGGTTCAGATGGTTGATTTGGAGTACTTTTTTGCATTACTATTATACTTGGTGCTTCTCCATTATATGTATATAAAACATAGTTGTTTTCAATACCACTTAAACCAGTAACTACATCACTTAAATCGTATAATACTTCTGTATTAGCACCAGTTAATTTTATAAGTTCTAATTTTTCGCCATTTACACTTAAAAGTATTTTACTATTTCCATCTAGGCTTGATACCTCACCTATGTTATCAATACTCTTAACCAATTCATATCTATTTCCATTTGCTTTATAAATATTTAATCTAGGTATATATCCTTCTCTAACATAATGACTTATATATAGATATTCTCCATTAACTTCCATATAAGAGTTGTTTGTTACTTCATCTATACTCTTATGTGTTTCTACACCATCTTTAGTAATCTTTATAATTTCACATTTAGTACTAAATTCCTCATCAGTTTCAGTAAATATATATAGATTTCCATTATCTACTATGTATGTAGGAAATAAAAAAGTTTTATTAGTTCTTACAAATACATAGTCACCAAATATTAAACCAGAATAATGTTCTCTTAAATCATTTTTAGTATAGCTGACATAAAATTCAACAACAGACTTTTCACTATTCCTGTAATCTAGCTCTATACCAATTCTTTCATTTCCATTTACATATTCTGAATAGTATTCATCAACAGCCTCTAATTTTTTATCTTTAATAGTTAAATTAGTACCTGCTTTCTTATTAATTTTTTGAAGTACTTCTTCCTTTTCAGAATCAGACCATACTTTTTCTTCTTCTTCTACATGACCTTCTAATGAAATATATTCTTTTTCTGTTATGTCATAAATTTTATTTTCATTTAAATTGAATTTTTTGTACGCAGTTGCTTCTCCTCCATCAGGTAAAAAAGCTAAAAGTATAACGTTATCAGCAATAGCCTCTGATAAATTAACTGCGTAACCCCCTTCTATTTCATATAAAATAGTTTCTTTACCATTTTCAACAGATGAAATAGTAACTTTTTTAGGACTTTCGTCATCTGCATTCTCATAAGCTAAAATCATCTTATTTCCGTATGGCAAATAGTTCAGCATTCTACTATTTTCTATAGTATGAAACTCATATCCTCCCTCTGCTGCTTTTACTTCTTTTCCCCAAAAACCACCTGATACTAAACCAATTAACATCATAAAAGTTAGTATCCTTGCTAAGTGTAACTTGATTTTTTTCATTTCTTCTCCCCCTACATAATTATTCATAAATAATTATATTATGTAAATTTTCCATATTCAACCATGATAACTCTTATTTTTACAATTTATCCTACTTATCCTTTCATTTGATATATATTCCTATACCATCATATACAATATAAAACACAAAAATTGCAGTGAAAACAACCTTATTATATGGTTAATTTTTACTATTACAAACTTTAGTTTTTATATTTTTCTTACACACCTTTGAATAAGAATTCTTATGTAAACATTAATTATTTCTGTTACTAGTAATATTATTCCTATAGGAGATCCATCATAAATTACTTATCCGTAAATTAATTCTTATATTGATACCTTTATAATTACTGTAACTGTTGAAAATTTTAGTATTTAAAATCTTGTTCTCACATTTTTAATTTTCCCCTTAGATATTTTTAGTTTATAACCACTAACAAAGACATATAGAACGTGAACTAAGCATATGACAAAAATTAGAAGTTATTGATTAATCAAAAAGGACATGATCTAGCTTTCTCTTGGAATGCTAGTCACGCCCTTTCTCTATTATGAGTATTTTAGTTTTATCATATTTAATGAATGTATAGACTAATTACTGTTCATTCATTTGATATTTAAATTCTATTATAAATGTTAGTTTCTTGTAGATTATAAAACTTTAATTAATCTCTTTTATACATGTTTCTTTTTTCTTATAAATAAAACTCCACCAACTACTACTGCCGCTAATGCTAAAACTAATATTACTGAAGTTGAAACTACTGCACCTGTATTAGGTAAATTTCCTTTTTCATCTTCACTATTATTAGTATCTGATGGATTAGTTAGGCTATCATCTAACTTTTCAGCTATTATAAATTTTGAGAAGTGAGAAGTTTTAAATGTAACTTTATTTCCATCCACCTTAGTTTCCATAGCTTCAAATTTCTTTTCAGCCTCATTGTAATAATAAACTACAAGATTATCTTTATTAAGACCTTCAAGTTCTTTATCTGTTAAGCTTATAGTTATTTCTACTTGTCCTTCTTTAAAGTTATGGATAAATGTACTTCCATCTTCTTTATTAATAATTAAATTAAAGTCAAATACCTTATTAACTGCATTTATATCTTTTAATATATCAGAGTTTTCTATTATATCTAGGCTAATAGTAACACCCTTAGCCCCTTCTAAAAGACTCTTGTCTATTGCTGATAATGGTAAGTTTATTTGAACTCCATTATTTATAGTAATATTTAAAGATCCTGTGCCATTCTTTAATGATTCAACATCTTTAATAATAATTTCTACCTTCTTAGCTGAAGAATCAGTATTAACCTTAATTTCATTCTTTTCATTAGGGTTAATCTTTGATACTTCTGCAGTAACCTTATCTTCTGATGGTTTAATTACTATATTATCATCTGGAGTCTCCGGAGTATCTGGATTTTCAGGTGTTTCTGGATTTCCTGGTACTTCTGGTACTTCCGGATTTTCTGGTTCTACTTCTACTAGATTATCTTTAGCTTTCTTTAATTTTGATAGAGCCTTATCTATTTCTGATTGTTTTGATGCATTCTTATATACATCCTTTGCTTCTTTTAATGCTTTTACAAATGCATCTTTCTTTGATCCATCTTTATATTTATCTAAATCAAGCTTTTCGTATTCTGCAATTACTTTTCCTAATTCACTTTTGTCAAGCTCTTCTACATCTAGTAGTTTTAATGCTGCTTGAGCTTCTGTAAGAACTTTCACTGCATTATCGATTTCATCTTGTGTTGATGCATTATTAATTAAAGCTTTTCCATCTTTTAATGCTTTTACAAATGAATCTTTTTCAGCTCCATCCTTATACTTAGTTAAATCAATCTTTTCTGCTTTTTTAATAGCATTTTCTAATTTATTATAATTTAACTTCTTCTTTTCAACAGTTACTGTGCTTTCTGCTATTAGACCTGCTGCATTTGTTATTTTAACCTTAGCAGTTCCTGCTTTTACTGCTGTTAGAACACCATTTTGATTTACTTTTACTACATTTTCATCAGATGAACTCCATACAATACCTTTTAGAACAGTATTTTCTGGATGCTTTGGAGTTAATGTTGCTTTTCCACCTATATTCATTGTTACATCTTCTAAGCTTGCTGTGTCTGCAACCTTGTGTAGAATAATTGGTGCAACTTCTGCTATTGCTGCAAAATTACCTTGACCTTTTTCTACATAAATCTTAATTGTTTTTGCATTAAGTGTTTGTTTAAATTTAGCAATTACCCATGCTCCACCTTGCATCTCTGAAGTTAAAGCAGTAATAGAGTCTGAAGTTTCTAAAACTTTTCCTTCTGCATCTAATACCTCATATTTAAATTGTTCCACAATACCATTATTTGCACTTGGTCTTTGTTGGAATTTAACTCCACCTATTTTCATTTCTTTTCCTAAGTCTACAGTTAGGATAGCTGGATTTTCTTTGCTTACAACAAATCTATTGCCACTCCACTGTGAATGCCAGTAAGTTGAATATTTTCCATCTGTAGCTGCAGAAGCTACTCCACTTCCTGCACCTTCTCCTGTTGTCTCTTCTGTGTTTGCACTAGAAGTTATTCCTTCTAATTCTTCTCTTGGAATATCTATTACAACATCGTCTATAACCTTCATTTCAAATACAACTTCTTTTCCATCTGGAAGTATTGCTGTAATAGTTGAGTTTCCTGCTGCTAATGCTTTTACAATATTAGTATCCTTATCTACAACTGCTACTTTTTCATCACTTGAATTCCACTTAATTTTATCTAAACCATTTCCATATATTGTAGCAGTTTCACCTTTATAAAGATTTGTACTTGATAATGTAACTGCAACTGCATCTTTATCTTCTGTAATTACAAGGTTATCTAGAGTGAAATCTCTTTGACCCATTGCACCAGTTCCTGATTTACTTGCATTTTGATAAAGACCAATCCAAGTTTGTCCACTTCCGCTACCAATAACTTGCATTTTCACATGTTTAGTTTCTCCACGAGCTACTGCAAGATATTGTTCTTCTGTTGGAGCTGCATAATTTGTACCATCTCCAATTACCATAGCATATCCTTTATCCGGTCCTGATTGATAATCAAATTCTACATTATATACTTTACCTGCTTCAAAACGGTAATTTTGTGGAAGTGTTTGATAGATTATTCCAGTATTTGCATCATGATGTTTTAATGACCATTTTCCATCAATTACATCATCAATTACTCTTCCATTCCATCCTGCTTGTGTGTATGGGTCATTTAATTGTGATAAATGTGTTGCAGGGTCTGAAATTCCTTGTGCAGAACTTAATACAAATGGATATAATCCTTGTACTACTGTTTCAAAGTCTTGTGTAAATGTTCCATCCTTTTGGAAGTTATCTAATGTCTTTTCTACAATACGGATATCATCCATATAAGTAGATCCTTCTCCAGCTGCTCTAGATAAAGTTAATTTTGCTGTATCCTTTTCAGCTGTGAATGAAATTTGCATACGTTGCATTTTACTTCCATTCTTTTGATCTGATTTTACATAGTTATTTAAAATAGAACGTTCAGTATAGTTAGAAACTGTCTTCTTTCCTGAATTCACTTCTATAGTAGCCTTTTCATCACTATTATTTTCTACATATACTTCTGCTACATAATTTGTATTTTTATTTAATCCTGAAATAGTTGTAGTTACAGTTACATCTTCAGAAGGACTATTAAATGCTAGTCTTTGATCTCCTGTATTTGCCTTTTCTATTACAACTGATTCATCTTCAATATCTCCTGACCATTCATCCTTAGATAATTTTTCTCCTACTGCATATCCATTAAATCCTGGATCTACTATATAATCAGCTTCACCAAAGTCATTTTTTAATTCTTTAACTTCAGAACCCATTGCTAATACATATGCTGTTGCTGCTTTAGCTTCTAAAGTTACAGATCCATTAGTTACAGGAACACTTATATCATTTATACGTCCTTGATCAGATAATTCATACATTACAACATTTCCAAGTCCTTCCCATCCCTTTGGAAGCTCCCATGTTGTTTTTCCACCATCTAAATTCCAATGGTATAATTTTTCTGTTCCATCTTCTTCTGTCCATGGTAATAAATATTTTACTTCATCTAAAACTACTTTATCATTTAAAGTAATTATACGCTCAATATTATCATCATTTCTTTGTTCTTCTTTTCTTGTTACAACAACTGTATCTCCTGCATCATTTTTTAATGTAATTTCTTTTTCATGATTTCCTACAGGTGATTGTCCTTCTTCGTAATTTTCCCAATCAGTTACAATATAATGTTGTAAGAACTTAGTAGGTAGGTTTTGATTAAATGTTTCTAAGATATATTCATTAAAGTCTCTATCTCCACCCCATCCTTCAAATCCATACAATCTGTAACCTCCAAGTAGTGGATTATCCGCTGTTCCTCCGAATGAAGGATAATTTAATACTTGAGAATCTCTATGGTCATTTCTGATAAATCTTATAATATCACTATTAAAGCCCTTTGAAGTTGCACCACCATAAACTGCATCTGTTGACCAGTGTTGCCATGTTGAGTCATATTCACCTTGTGCACTAAACTCTGTTGAGAATCTCCAACCAAGGGAATTAATTTCTTTTGCAACATTTCTTGTTTCCCATGCATCTTGATACCATACATCAAGATAGATGAAATCCATATTATTTTCACGGCTTTCAGCGTCAGCCTTAATTTCTTCTTTACTTGCAGTTACTTCACCTAGTGAATTTACTACTGCCTCTGGCCATGCTCTATTATAGAAGCTTGTTCCATTTATACGATCATAGAATTGTACAAGACGCTTCCATCTTGCTTCACTTGATAAATCCCAAAGCTTATCGATTACATGAGATTGGTCTAGCCATCCCCATCCATTTCCTATTGGCTTTTGTAACATATCTTCATTAAATGAAGCTGCTTCTGGATATGCTTCTTGCGCATTAATGTGAACACCAATTTCTGTATTATAATCATGTGCAATTTTAATTAAGTCTTGGAAATCTTCTACTCCACCTTCACGTTCTGCAATATCTGCATATTCAGAGTTTGCTGAATCATGGCCTTCATTTCCATATCCCTTTAACATAACTGATTGTGGAAGTCCATCTGTTGCAAGAAAGACCTTCTTAATATTATCAGCTGTTGTTAAATAAGGGTTAGATGCCATACTTGCAAAGTTCATAACGATACGATAGTTAACCATATCCTTAATTACATCTGCTTCATAAGGAATATTCATAATATCACGGAATGCAAGAGCTCCGTCATTCCAGTCAATATCATTATCTCCATTTTCATCTGCTGCAATAGCAACTTTTGCAACTGGTAAATCACTTACTGGATAATCTTTATATTTTGCAGCTGCCTTTTGTCCGTTTTTATCTCCTAATTCATAATACCATGGAGCACTTGTAAGACTCATTGTATCTGCACCATTGTTTCTTACAACACGTTTATCTCCTTCTGCTTCTGAATTACTGAAAAGACCTGCACTTAACTTGTTATTTGTAAGGAATCCATATAGATAAGAATCTGTTTTTGATGGAACAAATCCATTTTCAAAATCTATAAATACATCACCACTTGATGTTGTAGTTGTAGATGTTTGTGCTCCTGCAAAATTAGCTCCTTCTTCTACAGCATCTACTGTTAAAAGATTTAAACCTGGAACATCAATAGTTCCAATCTTTGCAGAACCCTCTACCTTTTTAATTTCTATTACTTCCCATGTTAAATCATTTTCTTTTACACTTACTTTTATTTTCATATCAAAATTTATGTTGTTTTCAGTGTTTTCAACATGCATTGAATATATTCTAAAATCTGCTTCTGTTTGTTCAACTGTAACAGTTGGTACAATTTTCACACCATTGATTGCTACAGTATTAAGTTTAGTTTCATTACCACGGAAATATTGTCCTTCCATTTCCTTGCCATCTTTAAGAATTTGATACCTAGCAACAACAGGGAATGTCTTTCCAATATATACTTTCATTTCATTTGATGAAATAGTATCATATTGTGTTAAATCTAATGATGCTTTTTCTTCTAATGTAATATTTATTACATTGTCTTTATCTTCAACATTTATAACCTTAGAATATGCCTCATAACCTGGCTTTGTAGCAGCCATATTATATTCTCCAATTTCTAAGCCATCAAATTGATACCTTCCATTTACATCACTCTTAACTGAGTTTGCTCCTATACGTATAACTGCTTCTGGAATAGGATCTCCATCTTTATTTAAAACAGTTCCTGATACTGGTACAAGCTTTGAATATACTTCTTCTACTTTTTGTCCTGTACGCTCTGCAGCAAATACCCACTTGTCTTCCATAGCGCTTTTTCCGTTATATTTTACATCTGCAAATGAAATGGAAGTTGCTCCATTTGTCTTTACACCAAATCTTCCTTTTCCAGAAGTCTTGTCAGCAAAGGAAATTAAAGCTTGATTAGTAACTCTAGCTGTAGTTCCATTAACAGTTACTGATAATGTCTCATTATTTAAGGATATAGACATTTGTAGTTCTTCACCCTCTACAGGCACTGGGAGACCTGAAATACTTGGATAAGATTCACTACCATTTAACTTATATTGATAATACCACTTACTAGATGAATCATATCCTATATATAACCAATTGTTATCGTCTACATAAGTATGAAAAACTCCCCAATTGCTACTTGGTTTTAATTTTAGTGATAGTTCCCCTGATTTTTCCATCCTCTTCTCATTATCAAGTAATAAAACTGGTGCTGCTACTGATGCATTACCATAAGCATGTCCACCACCATTTTTAGATCCACCTGTTAACTTAATCCACTTTTGACCTTGCTCAGATGGATTTTCTGGTTCTTCTTTATCTGTTACTACTACTGATGGTTCCCATACTTGACCTGCAAGGTTATCTTTATATAATGTCCAAGCATTGTAATCTGTGTACTTATATTCTCCAACTGTTACATCTGAAAAATAGATATCAGTGTATGCAGTTCCATAAGTAGCTGCACCAAATCCAATCTTTCCTGCTTTATCTTTTAAACTAATAAAATCAGCTGTATTAATTAGTGCTTCTCCACTCTCACCACTTGTTTTATTCTCTACCTTTAGTTTAAGTCCATTTTCCTCATATACTGCACTAATATTTAAGATATCATCTTGGTTTAATTCTGGCAGGCCTGTAACTTTTGGATATCCTGTCTTATCACCATTCTTATATTCTGTAAACCAACCAGTTGCTCCATCATATGCGACATATCCCCAATTGTTATCGTCTACATATTTGGTCACAAAACGAAATCTTGTATCATTTTTTGCACTTCCCACTTTCATCTGGAAGCTAATAGACTCATTTGTAATATCTTTTTTATCTGATAATACAAATGCCTCTGGGTTTGTACTACCAAAATGTCCATTACCATTACCACTTCCAGCCTTTATATGTGCCATTGTTTTTGGTACTGCTAAAACATGTAAAGACGGAAATATAAATGTACAAAATACTATGAAAGCTGTTAATGCAGCTCCAAGCCTCTTCTTACTTCCCTTAAGGATACTAACCATAATACACACTACCCTTCTCATAAATTTGTGATTATAATACTTCCTGCTAATATTCTATTATTTACCACCCCTTTATACCTTCTCTTCTATATTCTAGAACATGTAAAAATATATAATCACTTACATATTTTACCTGTACTGTATAAGTAAATTATATATTAGATATTAGTGGATATATATTAGTATCTTGCTAAGTTATCTCAATATTTTGAGATTTTGAATTTTTCTTTTAATTTAATAATAACTCTAATTAAACATAAAACGATAAAATTA
>NZ_JAWGSV010000088.1:0-11513 GCF_032552055.1 Clostridium sp.
GTAAGGAGCTATCGTAAAGATAGCTCCTTAATTTATTTTTGAAAACTCCAAAGGGAGTTTTTTTCATAATTATTAATTGACAATTGTTAATTGATTAAGCTGTTGGTAGTTCATCTAAGGTTTTAAATTCATAGCCTTGATTTTTTAATTCCTTAATTATATTTTTAAGTATCTTAGTATTTGTTGAGGATACTGAGTGTAACAAGATAATTGCCCCAGGATGTACTCCATTTAATATTTTTTCGGTTGCATAGCTTTCGGAAGGTTGATCATCTCTTAACCAGTCTTTATATGCAAAACTCCAAAATATAGTCTTATAACCTAAGTTTTTGGTTTCGTTTAAAGAGTATTTAGAATACTTACCCATTGGTGGTCTAAAATATTTAGGCATATCTTTGCCAGTTAAATTTTTAAATTCTTCTTCAACTTCAGTAAATTCTAGCTTGAATTTATCATTATCTCTAATACTTGCCATAGAAGGATGATGGGATGAATGATTACATACTAGATGTCCTTCATCAACCATTCTTTTAACAATTTCACCTTCTTGCTTAATATAGGGTTTTACAACGAAAAATGCTGCTTTAATATCTTCTTCTTTTAAAGTATCTAATATAATATTAGTATTTCCATTTTCGTAACCTTGATCAAAGGTTAAATATACTACCTTTGAGTTAGTGTCTCCAACATAAAACCCATCACAATCTTTAAGAAAGGAAACAGACTCTTTAGGAGCTTCTGGTGTTTTTCCTTGCTCTCTTTTTACAAAGTACCAATTTAACTCTAAGTGATCATTAGTTAATGCAAAGGGAACGGAAGCAAATAAATTTAAGATAACTAAAGATAAAGAAAGTATTTTTTTAAAACTTTTCATTACTCCACCTCCTTAAGTTATTTTTGTCTATTTTATTTCTTTTACACTGGAAATTAAAAGCGTAATAGTTATAAATTCACGGTAAGCCTTAAAATGTTGAAATAATTCAATAAGTAGAGTATAATTTTAAAGATGTGATTAAGATTAGAAAGGAATGTACATAGATGAATTTAGGAATAGTTGGTTTACCTAATGTAGGTAAGAGTACTTTATTTAATGCAATTACAAAGGCTGGAGCTGAATCAGCAAACTATCCTTTTTGTACAATTGAACCAAATGTTGGAGTTGTAAGTGTACCAGATAAGAGATTAGATGTTTTAGAAAAAATGTATAATACAAAAAAGAAAGTTTATACAGCTGTAGAATTTTATGATATAGCAGGTCTTGTAAAGGGAGCTTCAAAAGGTGAAGGACTTGGAAATAAGTTCTTATCTCATATAAGAGAAGTTTCAGCTATAGTTCACGTAGTAAGATGTTTTGATGATGGGAATGTAGTTCACGTAGAAGGTTCTGTAGATCCTATTAGAGATATAGAAACTATTAATTTAGAACTAATTTTTGCTGACTTAGAAGTTCTTGAAAGAAGAATGGAAAGAGGAGTTAAGCAAGTTAGATCTGGAGATAAGAAAGCCAAAGAAGAATATGCTGTAATGGAAAAAGTTAAAGCTCACTTAGAAAAAAATCTTCCAATAAGAACTCTAGAAGTAACTGAAGAAGAAGCAGAATTAATTAATGGATTATTCTTAATAACTTCAAAACCAGTACTTTATGCTTGCAATATATCAGAAGATGATATGATGGAAGGAAACACTAATAATCAATATGTTCAAAAAGTTAGAGCTCATGCTGAAGGAGAAAATTCTGAAGTAGTTGTAGTATGTGCTAAACTTGAAGAAGAATTATCTGGTTTAGATGAAGAAGAAAAAATAGAAATGTTAAGTGAATATGGATTAGAGGAATCTGGATTAGATAAATTAATAAGATCTAGTTATAAATTACTAGGTTTAATAAGTTATTTAACTGCAGGAGTTCAAGAAGTAAGAGCTTGGACTATTAAAGAGGGAACTAAAGCACCACAAGCTGCTGGGAAAATTCACTCTGATATTGAAAGAGGATTTATTAGAGCTGAGATAGTTTCTTATGATGATTTATTACAATGTGGTTCTGAAGCTGCTGCTAAGGAAAAGGGTCTTTATAGATTAGAAGGTAAAGAGTATGTAATGAAAGATGGAGATGTAGTTAACTTTAGATTCAATGTTTAAAATTAACTTTTAGATTTAACTATAATATCTAAAGCTGCCTTAGGGTAGCTTTTTTATTTTGCAAAAGTTTAGAAATTATCTAAAAAATTGCTTCTATAATTCAACTTTTTTAAAAAATGGCAAATTTAATACAAATATATCTTGAAGTATTATGAGAAAAATACTAAAATGATATTATAAAGTGGTTGAAAGTGGTTAAAAGTGGAGGGAAATTCTTAAAGGTAGGGATAAGGATGTTTATTGGAGAGTATCAACATGCACTAGATGCTAAAAATAGAATGATAGTACCTGCTAAACTTAGAGAGGGATTGGGAAGTAAATTCGTTATCACTAAGGGTTTAGATGGATGTCTCTATACCTATCCTATGGAAGAATGGAAGGCTTTAGAATTGAAGTTGAAATCATTACCACTTACTAACAAAGATGCCAGAGCGTTTGTAAGATTCTTTTTTTCTGGTGCTTGTGAAGTTGAAGTAGACAAGCAAGGAAGAGGATTGATTCCTCAAAACTTAAAGGAATATGCATGTATAGAAAAGGAAATAGTAAGTATAGGTGTACTCACTAGGGTTGAAATTTGGAGTAAGGAAAAATGGCAAGAATATAATGAAGCAGATATTGATTTTGACTCTATAGCAGAAAAAATGAGTGATTTAGGAATATAAGGAGAATTATTATGGAATTTAAACATGTGTCAGTTTTATTAAATGAGTGTATAGAGGGATTAAATATAAAAGAGAATGGTATATATGTAGATGGCACTTTAGGTGGAGGAGGACATTCTCTAGAAATACTAAAGAATTTATCTAGTGAAGGATTATTAATTGGAATAGACCAAGATACAGATGCTTTAAAAGCAGCTGGTGTAAGGTTACAAGATTTCAGTAATGTAAAATATGTTCATAGTAATTTTTATAATATAGATAAAGTTTTAAATGATTTAGAAATAGAAAAGATAGATGGAATGCTAATGGATCTTGGAGTTTCATCCTATCAGTTAGATACTGGTGATAGAGGCTTTAGCTATATGCAAGATGCAGAACTAGATATGAGAATGAACAGGGAAAATGATTTATCTGCTTATGAAGTAGTAAATGATTACTCAGAAGAAGAAATTTATAGAATAATAAGAGATTATGGTGAAGAGAAGTTTGCAAAGAGAATAGCTAGATTTATAGTCGAAAGAAGAGAGGAAGAGCCAATTAGAACTACCTTGGAACTTGTTGAAATTATAAAAGCGGCTATACCAGCAAGGGCTAGAAGAGAAGGGCCTCATCCAGCTAAAAGAACATTTCAAGCTATAAGAATAGAAGTTAATAGTGAATTATCTATTTTAAACAAAGCCATTGAAGATGGAGTAAATAGGTTAAATAAAGGTGGTAGGATGGCTATTATTACCTTCCACTCTTTAGAAGATAGAATAGTAAAACTTAAATTTAAGGAACTAGCAACTTCTTGTACATGTCCAAAGGAATTTCCAATTTGTGTTTGCGGGGGAAAAGCAAAGGTAAAGGTAATCTCTAGGAAGGCAATTGAACCTTCAGAAGAAGAAGTATTAGAAAACCCAAGAAGTAGAAGTGCAAAATTAAGAGTTATTGAGAAGCTCTAGAAGAAATTATGTGAAAATAATACGGGGGAAGTAATAAAATGGTTAATAAGGAATATGATTATATTAGAGGAAATGCAGCTTTAAATCCTAAAAGAAAATATGACGAAATTGATAGAAAAATTCAAAAAGAAAATCAAGAAAGAGAAAGAAGAGAAAGACTTAGAAGAGAAAAGGCGGCAAAAAAGCAAGTAGTCAAAAATATCTTAAATGTAGCTTCAGTTGCACTAGTATTAGGAGTATTAACCATTGCTAGAAATGGAAAGGTTTATGGTCTTCAAAATGATTTGTCTAAAGTAAGAAAAGAAATAAGCATAGCAACTGAAGAGGGAAATGCTTTGAAAGCTTCAATATTAGGTAAAGCTTCTATTGATGAAGTTAGAAATGCAGCTAGTGAGTCTGGGATGAAGTTACCTGGTAAAGATGATACAATTACTGTAGATATTACAACTGACTATTTTGCAAATATTAGAGAATAACATATAAAAAAAATAATACACTTGCCGGATAAAGAGTATAATTATACTTTACATGTTAGTAATTAAATACATGGAGGCATTGAAGTGAATAAAAAAAGTTATAGGGATAAAGCGCTAATGAAAAAGAGAATGTCATTAGCGCTTACCGCATTATTATGTATATTTGCTCTTTTAATGGTTCGGCTGTCTTACATAATGATAGTTAAACGTGAAGAGTATTCAGCTAAGGCTGAAGAGCAATGGACAAGTGAAGTTAAGATAGACGCGAGAAGAGGAAGGATATTAGATAGAAATGGTGTGGAGCTTGCAATTTCTGCAAATGTTTATAGAATAGATTTTGACTTGAATTCTATAAGAGCACACTTGAGAAAAGAAAATACTACTAATGAAGAGATAGCAAAGAAGGTATCCGAAGCATTAGATATGGATGAAAAGAAGGTATTAGATAAACTCAATACTAAGCTTCCAAGTGGCGCTGATGCTGGTGCAGCTACATTAGTACGAAGAATAGAAAAAGAGCCTGCTGATAAGGTTAAGAATTTAAACATACCTGGAGTAATAGTATCTCCAGATACAAAAAGATACTATCCAAATGGAAACTTTTTAGCTCATGTTTTAGGAAGTACCAATATAGATGGCCAAGGATTAACTGGAGTTGAACTTCAATATAATGAGTTTTTATCAGGAACACCAGGGCTTAGAATATCTGAACTTAGTAAGTATAATGATGAACTTCCATATACAATCTCTAAGTTTACACCTCCTGTTGATGGAAAAGATGTAGTATTAACTATAGATGCTAATTTGCAGGCTTTTGCAGAGAAAGTAGCTGAGCAAGGGTACAAGGACAATTTAGCTAAACAAGTTTCTATAATTATAATGAATCCTAATAATGGTGAAATATTAGCTATGGTTAATAAACCGGATTTTGATCCTAATTATCCTTATGATGGAGCAGATAATTATGAAGGAGCTAATTTAGCAGAAAAGGTTCAAAAGATGTGGAGAAATCACTTAGTTAATGACACTTTTGAGCCAGGATCAATATTTAAGGTTGTTACTATGATTGGGAATCTAGAAGAAAACTTGGTTAATGAATCAGATACTTTTAATTGTGGCGGTAGCTTAAAGGTAGGACCACATACAATTAAGTGCTGGAAGACTTCAGGTCATGGAACTTTAACATTACCTGAGATACTTCAAAATTCATGTAACGTTGGATTTATGGAAATAGGAAAGAAAATAGGAAAAGAAGGGTTAAATGAATATATTAAAAAACTAGGGTTTGGAAAGGTGAGTGGGGTAGATTTACCTGGAGAAGCAAAAGGCATAATAAAGAAAACTGAAGATATAAATGAAGCAGACCTTGCAACTATTTCTTTTGGTCAAACTAATACAGTTAATGCTGTTCAATATATGACAGCTTATAATAGTATTATTAATGGTGGGAAATTAATTCAACCTCATATTATGAAAGAAATCACAGCTAAAGATTCAGATGGTAATTCTGTAGCTCTAGAATCTTTTGAACCAAAGATAACAGATGTATTAAGCGAAGAAAAAACTGAAATTCTTAGAGATTACTTAGAAAGAACAGTTTCTTATGGGGGATCAAGTAAAGCTTATGTAGAAGGATATCATGTTGGTGCCAAAACAGGAACGGCTCAAAAAGTTAATCCAAAAGGGGGAGGCTATGAGTCTGGTAAGTATATTTCATCTTTAGCTGGATTTGCACCAGTAGATAATCCTAAAGTTACGATGTTTATATCTATTGATGAACCAGGGACAGGAACTTACTATGCAGGACAAATAGTTGCGCCATTAGCCAATATATTATTTACTGATATATTTAACTATATGAGTGAAGATATGCCTAAAGACGATATAGATAGTATAGTAAAAGAGGTAGTTATACCTGAAATAAGAGGATTAGAAGTAAATGAAGGTAAGAAAATATTAAAAGAATATAATATAGAGTATAATATTAATGGAAATGGGTCTATAATAACAGATGTAAAACCATATCCGGGGTATACAGTTAAAGAAAATTCTAAGATTAATATAGACATTGGAGACTCAGAGTCTTATAATAAAAATGTTGTTATGCCTGATTTAGGAGGTTATTCTTTAGAATCTGCATTAAAGCTTTTAGACAGTTTAGGAATAACTTATACTTATGAAGGTGAAGGTGCTGTAGTTAAGCAAAGTATACCTAAAGGTGAAGTCATAACAAAGGGGACAAATGTAAAATTAGTATTACATGAGGAATATGGAGATTAAGATAGAATATCCCTTAACATTAGCATGTGGGACACTCACATGCTAAATTTATATTCAAAAGACAGGGAGTTCATTTAAATAATTAAGGAGATGATTAAATGAAGTTAGTAGATTTATTACAAGGGGTAAATTATGAACTTAAAAATGGAAGCGTTGATAGGGAAATAAATCATATTCAATATGATAGTAGGAAAATTAAAGAAGGAGATATCTTTGTTTGTCTTACAGGTTTTGAAGTTGACGGACATAATTATGCAAATAGTGCTATAAAAAATGGAGCGAAGGTTATTCTATGCGAAAAAGAAATAACTGTAGAAGATAAAGATGTAACTGTATTATTAGTTAAGGAAGGTAGAAAGGCATTAGCTACAATGTCAGCTAACTATTATGATCATCCAACTAAAAAGTTAAAGCTAATTGGAGTTACGGGGACAAATGGTAAGACAACTACTGTTTATTTATTAAAATCAATACTTGAAAAAGAAGGAAAGAAAGTTGGACTTGTAGGAACAATAGCAAACTATATTGGAGATAAGAAGATTAAATCTGAAAGGACTACACCAGAATCTTTAGAACTTCAAAAGCTATTTAAAGATATGGTAGATGAAGGTTGTGAATATTGTGTAATGGAAGTATCATCACACTCGCTACAACTTGATAGAGTGTATGGTTGTGAGTTTGAAGTAGGTATATTTACTAACTTAACTAGAGATCATCTAGATTTCCATAAAACTTTTGAAAATTACTACAATGCTAAGTTTAAGCTTTTTGAAAGAAGTAAAGCTAGTGTTATAAATGTAGATGATGATTATGGTTACAGAGTATTAAAGGATATAGAAAAGTTAGAGAATAAAATGGTAAGAACTTATTCTATTAGAGAAGAGAGTGATTTTAAAGCAAGAAACATAGCTTTAAAAGAAGGAGATATACATTTTGATATAAACGGAGAAAGCTATAACTCAGTTTTACCTGGTGAATACAATGTTTACAATGCATTAGGAGTAATTGCAGCTGTTAACATATTAGGTATTAGCGTAGGTGCTATTAAAAAAGGATTATTAGATGTTGTAGTACCAGGAAGATGTGAGAGAGTTGGATATAAGTATGATATTAATTATGATATTATAATAGACTTTGCACATACACCAGATGGATTAAAAAATATACTAGAAACTTTAAAAGGCTATACTAAGAATAGATTAATAGCAGTTTATGGTTGCGGTGGAGATAGAGATAAGGTAAAGAGAGCTGAGCTTGGACGCATTGGAACAGAAATTGCAGATTTAGCAGTAATAACTTCTGATAATCCAAGAGACGAAGATCCTATGTATATAATCAAGGAAATAATTGCAGGAATAACAAAGTCAAATTATTTAGCTATTGAAAATAGAACAGAAGCTATAAAGCTTGCATTAAATATGGCTGAAGAAGGAGACGTAGTTGTTTTGGCAGGTAAAGGACATGAAAACTATCAAATAACTAATGAAGGTGTAATACACTTTGATGAAAGAGAAGTTGTTGATGAAATTTTAGCAGATAAAAGAAAAAAATAGAGGTGTATAAAGTGGAATTATCTTTTAAAGAAATAGTTGAAGCAATTAATGGTAAGGTTGTTGTTAGAGGACGAGAGGAATTTAACAATGTTTGTATAGATACTAGAAAAATTCAAAAAGATAATATTTATATTGCTATTAAGGGAGAAAGATTTGATGGTAATAAGTTTGTAATAGATGCCTTTAAAAAGGGTGCATCTATTGCAATAGTAAGTGAAGTATTATTTGATATTGAAAATGGAGATGAAGTTGAAACTGTTATTTTAGTTGATGATACAGAAAAAGCATTATTAGATTTAGCTAGCTTTTATAGAAAGAAACTAGGCTTAAAAGTTGTCGGAGTAACTGGATCTTGTGGTAAGACTTCTACTAAGGATTTAATTGCAGCTTTTTTAAGTGAAAAGTATAAGGTTTTTAAGACTAAAGGTAATTTTAATAATCAAATAGGTTTACCACTTATGATATTAGAATTAGATAGTACTTATGATGTTGCTGTATTAGAAATGGGAATGAGTGACCTAGGTGAAATAGATGTACTTGCTAAATGTGCAAGACCAGATATAGCTGTAATTACTAATATAGGATTATCTCATATAGAAAACTTAAAAACTCAAGATAATATTTTAAAGGCTAAATCTGAAATATTTAATTACTTTGATGATAGTAATTCTTTAATAATTAATGGTGAAGATAAAAACTTATTAAAAATAAAAGATAAATGTTTTGAAATTTTAAGAATTGGCTATAATCATGAATATGATGTTTATGCTTTTAATATTATACTAATGGAAGACAATACTACCTTTTCTATACAAGATAATAATCAAGAGATAATATTTAACATACCTATGGCAGGAAAACATAATATTTTAAATTCTATGCTTGCAATAGCAGTAGCTAAGAAGTTAAATTTATCATTTGAAGAAATGAAGCTCGGGATTAAAAATTTAGAAGCTACTTCTATGAGGCTAGAAGTTATAAAAAAAGATAAGATAACAATAATAAATGATTGTTATAATGCAAGCCCTGATTCAATGAAATCTTCTATGGATGTACTTAATGCTTATAAAAAAGGAAGAAAGGTTGCTATACTTGGAACTATGAACGAACTTGGTGATGAAGCTGTAAATGCACATACTGAGGTAGGGAGTTATGCTAAAGATAAGGTTGATTTATTAATAGCAATAGGAAGTTATATGGAATGTTTTGCAAAAGGGTATTCTTTAGATAGCATACTTACATTTGAAGATAAAAAAGATTTCATAGATAATTTAAAAACTATAATTAAAGAAAATGATATAATTTTAGTTAAAGCTTCAAGAGGAATGAAGTTTGAAGAAATAGTAAATTCGTTAGAAGAGGCAGATGTATAACAAAGGAGGTGAACTGCCAATTTAGGCAGTAACAATGGGGGAGAAATTAGTAGATATATTAACATCAAAAATAGCAATTGGACTTGTTGTATCTTTTATAATTTCAATTATATTAGGACCAATTATAATTCCAATGCTACAAAGACTTAAATTCGGGCAAAATATAAGAAAAGAAGGGCCTCAAAGCCATCTAAAAAAGGCTGGAACGCCAACTATTGGAGGGGTGATATTTATTATTTCAACATTAATAGTAATGGTGGTAATGAGATATAATCCAACAGATGAAGCGATGATTGCGCTTTACTCCTTACTTGCTTTTGGATTTATTGGATTTTTAGATGATTTCTTAAAAATTGTCAAAAAACAAAATGAAGGTTTAAAAGCTTGGCAAAAGATGCTATTATTAATTATTTTTTCTACTGCAATTGCAGTTTATGGAAGTGTAAATTTAGGCACAGGTTTAATGATACCTTTTATAGGAACTAAAATTCCACTTGGAATACTTTATATACCTTTTGTTATAGTTTATTATGCAGGTGCGACCAATGCAGTAAACTTAACAGATGGATTGGATGGTCTAGCATCTACTGTTAGTATTTTAGTATTAACTTTCTTTGGAGTAGTTTCATTTACAATGGGACATGAGTCTTTATCAGTATTTTCTTTTATTTTAGCAGGGGGATTACTTGGATTCTTAAAATTCAATGCGTATCCAGCTAAAGTGTTTATGGGAGATACTGGGTCATTAGCAATAGGTGGAGCAATTGCTACTATTGCTTTAATATTAGAGTTACCAATTATATTATTTATAGTCGGTGGAATCTATGTGTTTGAAACTATATCTGTTATTTTACAAGTTTCATCTTATAAGTTAAGAGGTAAGAGATTATTTAAAATGGCACCAATTCACCATCATTTTGAGCAAGAAGGATGGAGCGAAACTAAAATAGTAACTGTATTTTCTATAATTACTGTTTTATTATGCTTTATAGGATTTATAGCCCTTTAATCGTTGATTGGAGGAGTTTTTATGAGGACAGCAAAGCCAAGGATTAAGGCTAATGAATTTGACTATGGTATATTCTATGCTGTTATACTTTTACTAGCTATTGGAGTAATAATGATTTACTCAGCTAGTTCTTACTATGCTATGTTTAAGGAAGGTGATAGCATGGTATATTTAAAAAAACAGTTAATTTGGGCTGTTACTGGAATAATAGGAATGGGTTTAATTTCTAGATTTGATTATCATAAACTTAGAAAAATCACGCCACATTTACTTATTGTAACTATACCATTATTAATTGCAGTATTCTTTTTCCCAGCAGTTAACGGTGCTAAAAGATGGATTCAACTTGGCCCATTATCTTTTCAACCATCTGAATTAACTAAATATGTTGTTGTAATGTTTTTAGCAATGAGTTTAGACATTAAGGGAGATGGTGTTAAAAAGTTTTGGACTGGAATTGTTCCATACTTAGGTGTTTCAGGTTTTTTTGCAGCTATGATATTAGCAGAAAAAAACTTAAGTATTGCAGCTATTATAATGATAGTTACTTTTATTATGTTATTTGTTGCAGGGGGAAGAATACAAGATCTTTTTGGAAAAGTTGCACCTATACTGTTAGTAGCAGTAATGTTCTTTATATTTGGTGAAGATTATAGAAGAGCAAGGATGTTAAACTTTTTAAATCCATGGCAAGATCCAGCTGGAGATGGATATCAATTAATTCAATCTTTTTATGCCTTAGGAGCAGGTGGAGTAACAGGGCTTGGATTAGGTCAATCTAGGCAAAAAACTCTATATATGCCTGAACCTCATAATGATTTTATTTTTTCAATTATAGGCGAGGAACTTGGATTAATAGGATGTTTAATTATAGTTAGTATATTTGTATTCTTTATTTGGAGGGGGATAAAAGTTGCATTAAAGGCTAAAGATACTTATGGAACTCTTTTAGCAATTGGAATAACTTCAATAATAGCAGTTCAAGCCATTATTAATATAGCGGTTGTTACTGGATCTATGCCAGTAACAGGGGTACCAATGCCATTTATAAGTTATGGAGGAACTGCACTTGTATTTAAC
>NZ_JAWGSV010000089.1:0-11438 GCF_032552055.1 Clostridium sp.
GACTAATATTAGCTCCTGCATACTACGATGAAGAAAGTAAAACAAGTATAATAGAGGTAGAAGGAATAGTTGAAGAATTAAATGCTTATTTAAAAGAGAAAAGCTCTTATTTAGCTCTATATCCAGCCAATCTTATAAGAGATAATTATGATTCAGTAAAAGATTTCTTAAATAAAAGAATTGGTACTATAAATAAAGGAGAGTATGCTCTTTTAAATTCAGAGGAAAGTAGTACAATAGATGAATTATTAGAATTAGTTTTTGAACTGAATTTAGCAGAAGTAACTCCAATAATAGTAGGACCTGAAAAAAACGAGGAAATTAAAAATGACTATAAAAAAATAGACAAACTAATTAATAAAGGTTGTTTATTTCAATTAGATGTAGAAAGCTTAAATGGGACCTATGGAAAGTCGATACAAAAGGCTTGCAAGAAATTAATAAAGAAAAATGCATATGACTTTATAGGTTTTGAAGAAAATATAAAAAAGGAACTTATAGATAAAGAAGTAGAAAAAATCAGTAAGAAGGGACTTTATATATTTAAAACTGATGGATTAGTTAGAACAAAAAGTATTGAAAAGAAGAAAAAGATAGGTTCTTGGATTAAGTAAATACAAAGAATCATATAATTAGATTTTTGAATGTATTAAAATACATAGATTCAATATTTAAAAATGAAAAAAGAGAAAAGCTACTATAATAAAAAGGCTTTTATTGTAAAAATAATTGATGTATGTTATATTTTTGAAGAAAATATTAATATATTAAAAAAAATAATACCGAAAATGGTTAGAAAAACAATTACAATAAGAAAAATAATATTGGAGATTGGATAAAGAATGCAAATTTGAACTTTAATGTCGAAGTAGGCAGATATTTTTTTGTTTAAAAACGAGTATATTGTGTTATAATCTTAAATGCTGAGAGAATTGTTAAATAAATATGTCTTTTGTAAAAAGCTTATAAGAAGCTTTGTAATTTTTTGTCGAAAATTAATTTTGTTTAAAAGACTTTATAAAAAAATTATGTAACAATTAGGTTATTAAAAGTTAGGAGGAAGTTCATTGGAAGAGCAAGTGATAAGATTAGATGAGTTGTTTGAAGCTTTAAAGAAAAGATGGTTAATGATAGTTGTAATTACTTTACTAGCAACAGTAGCTTCAGCAGTATTAAGTTTTTTTGTTATTAAGCCACAATATGAAGCAAGTACAAAAGTTTTTATAGGTAAGGATGATGGAGAAAGTCAAGGTTATAATCAAAATGATGTAATGATGTACCAAAAGCTTATGAAGACATATTCTGAAGCAATTAAAACTAAGGATTTAGTTTCTAGAAGTTTAAAAGGTACTAGCCTTACATTAGAACCAGAGGAAGTATTAGATAATTTAACAGTAGTTTCTGTTGCAGACACTCAAATATTAGAAATAAAGTATAAAAGTAAGAATCCAAAAGAAGCTGAAGTAGTAATAGATGAAATATCAGAGGAGTTTATTAAAACTTCTAAAGAATTAGTTCCAAATGGAAATATTAAAATAATAGAGTCAGTAGAATTGCCAGAAAAGCCAATTAGCCCAAATAAAAAGATGAATATAGCAATCGCCTTTTTACTTGGATTAATGGTTAGTGTAGGATTCGCATTTTTACTAGAGTTTTTAGATAATACTTTTAAGAACAAGGAACAGCTAGAAAGGGAATTAGACCTTCCTGTACTTGGATCTATACCTAATATGAAGGATAATTAGGAGGAAGATATGTTTATAGTTGAAAAAGAACCGAAATCCATAGCAGCAGAAAGCTATAGAACTTTAAGAACAAATATTCAATATTCATCCTTTGATAAGGAATATAGAGCTATAGTAGTTACAAGCTCTGATCCAGGAGAAGGTAAATCTACAACTGCAGGTAACTTAGCTTTATGTTTAGCACAAGGTGATAAAAAAGTTATATTAGTAGATTGTGATTTAAGAAAGCCATCTATACATAAGAAATTTAAGATATCTAACATAGTAGGATTATCAGATGTAATAGTAGGTAAGGAATCCTTAGAAAATGCAGTTCATAGATATAATAAGAATATGACAGTATTAACTTCAGGTAAGATACCACCTAACCCATCTGAGATGTTATCATCTAAGACTATGTCAAAGCTTATAGAATATTTAAAAAATGAATATGATTACGTTATTTTAGATACACCACCTGTACAAGCGGTTACAGACTCACAAATACTTTCAACTAAGGTAGATGGAACAATATTAGTAGTGAGAGCAGATAAAACTAAAAAAGACGGAGTTCACAATGCAATAAGCCTTCTTAAGAAAGTTAATGCTAATATAATTGGAACAGTTTTAAATGGAGTAGATACTAGTAGAAACAAGTACTACTATTATTATGGGGAAAAGTAGTAGCTAGCATAGTTAGTAGTAAATATAGATAAGCAAAATATGCAATAAGTTTATGGAAAATAATAAGTAAAACATAGAATAAGAGAATTATTCTATACAATGTGACAATCTAAAGATTTACTTGGATTGCCACATTGTGGTAATGCTACATGAGTTTTAGTTAAAAATTGTAGTGAAATTGTAGATATGGAGGTGCTAAATGGTAGATTTACATTCTCATTTAATTTGGAATATAGATGATGGTTCAAAATCAAAAGAAATGACAACTAATATGTTAAAGCAAGCAGTAAGAGGAGGGACTACTAAATTAGTATTAACACCTCATTATCTGCAAGGTCATTATGAAGTTCAAATAAATGAGGTTAAGGAAAGAACTAATGAAGTTAGAGAACTTGTTAAGGAGCTTGGATTAGATCTCGAAATTTATTGTGGACAAGAGGTTTATTATTCAGAGCATATATTAGAAAGTTACTTAAATAAAGAAATAGGAACTATAAATGATTCTAGATATATGTTAATTGAATTTAATATGAGAAACTTTTCTATTAAAGAAGTTGTTGAAGTATTATATGAATTGCAATTAAGAGGAATAGTGCCAGTAATTGCTCATCCTGAAAGATATCATAGGTTTATTAACAAGCCTTCTTTAATAAATGAGTTTATAAAGGAAGGTTTTTTATTTCAGCTTAATTTAGGAAGTATTACTGGAGATTTTGGAAAAGATGTACGAAAAACAGCAGAAATATTCTTAAAAAACAAAATATATAGCTTTATAGGTTCAGATGCCCATAGAGATGAAAAAAGAAATCCTGATATGAGTAATGGAGTAGAAGTATTAAAATCTATGGATAGAGATTATTTTAGTTACTTTAAAGATTCAGGGGAAAAACTTTTGAAAAATGATGAAATATTATTCTTAGGAAGTAAAGTGAAAGAAAAAAAGGGACTATTAGGTCTGTTTAAATAATGTTGAATTAAATTTAGTAAGTAAGGGGGTAAATAATATGGAGAGATTACAATCAGATAAAGAAAATAGCTTAGAATTTCAAGTTATTAATAAGGAAAATAGATTAGTATATAAAATATCTAAAAGACTTATAGATATTTTTCTATCGTTATTAGGGATAATAATAGTAAGCCCGATTATGTTAATTGTGGCTATTTTAATAAAGCTAGAATCAGCAGGACCAATTATTTTCTCACAGAAGAGAGTAGGTCTTAATGGCAAGGAATTTAATATGTTTAAATTTAGGTCAATGGTTCAAAATGCAGAAGAACTTAAGGCAAAGCTTCAAAAGCAAAATGAAATGTCAGGACCTATGTTTAAAATGAAAGAAGATCCTAGGGTTACTAAAGTAGGGAGGTTTATTAGAAAAACAAGTATAGATGAACTTCCACAATTAATAAATATACTAAAGGGTGAAATGAGCTTAGTTGGACCAAGGCCAAGTCTGCCAAAGGAAGTAGCTAAGTTTGAACCTTGGATGTTAGAAAGGTTAAATGTTAAACCAGGACTTACATGTTATTGGCAAGTTTCTGGAAGAAATAATATAGACTTTGAAGATTGGATGAAGCTTGATATTAAATATGTTAAAGATAGAAATTTATGGTTAGATATAAAATTAATATTTAAAACATTCTTTGTGCTGTTTGGAGATAAGAATGCTTGCTAAGGAGGGGAATGGGGATGTTATGTGCTTTAATTATGGCAGGAGGAAAGGGAACTAGATTTTGGCCATTGTCAACAGAAGAAAAACCTAAGCAGTTCTTAAACTTAATAAGTGATGAAACTATGATACAAATGACAGTAAATAGAATAAAACCTATTATTCCAATAGATAGGATTTTTATTTGTACTGGAGAAATGTATGTTGACTTAGTTAAAGAACAGCTTCCTGAGATTCCAGAAAAGAATATAATAGTTGAACCAGAGGGAAGAAATACTACGCCATGTATTGCATTATCTGCATTTGTAATTAACAGATATTATAAAGATTCTACTATGGTAGTATTACCATCAGATCATTTAATTAATAATGAAGATGAATTTAGAAAAGTTGTTTTAGAGTCAGAAGGTTTTATAGAAAAAAACAACAATGCAATTTTAACATTAGGGATGGAGCCAAGTAGGGCAGAAGCAGGTTATGGATATATTAAGTGCAGTAATAGTAAAGACAAAATTATAGATTGTGAAGTAATTAAGGTTGAGCGATTTGTAGAAAAACCAAATAAGGAATTAGCTGAAGAATATATAGTAAATGGTAATTATTTATGGAATGGTGGAATGTTTATTTGGAAAACTAATAATATATTAAATAAAATAAGTAAGCATTCGCCCAATACTTTTGAGGCACTTCATAATATTCAATATGTAGAAGAAGAGGTTTTGCAAGAAATAATTGATGATAGCTATAAGAATATTGAAGCTATATCAATAGATTATGCGGTATTAGAAAAATCTGAGGATATATATGTTATACCAAGTAATTTTGGATGGGATGATATTGGTAGTTGGGAAGCTATAGAAAGATATACAGAAAAAGATGAACTTGGTAACGTAGTAATAGGTGAGGGTAGAACTATAAAAGGAGAAAATAACTTGTTAGTTTCTAATAACCATAAGGTTATAGTTGAAGGTCTTAGTGATATATATGTCATAGAAAATGATGGGAAAATACTAATTGGACATAAGTCAAATGTAGTAAATGTTAAAGAGTTAAAAAATATAGATTAAGATACGAGTTGGAGGAAGTTTAATGAAAAAAGTTGCTTTAATTACAGGAATAACAGGACAAGATGGATCATACTTAACGGAGTTATTAATAGAAAAAGGTTATGAGGTACATGGAATTATAAGAAGACACTCAACAATAAATACTTCAAGAATAGATCATTTGTTTGAGGATCCTGAAATAGGAAATAAAAGTTTGTTTTTACATTATGGGGATTTAACTGATTCATCAAATTTAAATAGATTAATAGAAAAAATACAACCAAATGAAATATATAATTTAGCAGCACAATCTCATGTTGCAGTATCTTTTGAGGTGCCTGAATATACTGCAGAAGCAACAGGGGTAGGAACTTTAAGACTTTTAGATGCTATAAGGGAAACTGGAGTTAAGTGTAAATTCTATCAAGCTTCAACTTCAGAACTATTTGGAGGACTTCCAGATACTGCACCTCAAAGTGAAAAAACTCCTTTCTATCCAAAGAGTCCATATGGAGTTGCAAAACTTTATTCTTATTGGATTACAGTAAATTATAGAGAAAGCTATGATTTATTTGCTTGTAATGGTATATTATTCAACCATGAATCTCCAAGAAGAGGAGAAACTTTCGTTACAAGAAAAATAACTAGAGCTGTAGCATCAATAATGGCTGGTAAGCAAGAAAAACTATCTTTAGGAAATCTAGATGCCAAAAGAGACTGGGGTTTTGCAGGAGATTACGTGTATGGAATGTGGTTAATACTTCAGCAAGAAAAGCCACAAGATTATGTATTAGCAACTAATGAAACTCATACAGTAAGAGAATTTGTTGAACTTTCATTTAGAGAAGTAGGAATTGAAATAGAATGGAAGGGTACTGGAGTAGAAGAGAAAGGTTATGATAAAGTAACTGGAAGATTATTAGTAGATGTTAATCCAAGATACTTTAGACCAGCAGAAGTAGAACTGTTATGGGGAGATTCAAGTAAGGCTGAAAAAGAATTAGGATGGGAAAGAAAAGTAAGCTTTAAAGGGTTAGTATCAATGATGGTAGATGCTGATATGAAGGAAATAGCGGGGATTGGTAGTAAAGAATATGTAGCTAATAGTGAAGCAGCAGCTACTAAATAAAGAAGGTGCAGTTATGAATAAAAATAGTAAGATATATGTAGCAGGGCACAGAGGTCTTGTTGGTTCGGCTATAGTTAGAGAGCTAAAAAAAAGGGGATATGAAAATATAATAGGGAAGACTCATAAAGAATTAGATTTAACTAACTCTTTAGAAGTTGAAAGATTTTTTGAAGAAGAGAAACCTGAATATGTATTTTTAGCAGCTGCAAAAGTTGGAGGAATATATGCAAATTCAATTTATCCAGCAGACTTTATATATGAAAATTTACAAATACAGAATAATGTAATTGGATTAGCTTATAAATATGGAGTAAAAAAACTTATGTTTTTAGGGAGTTCTTGCATTTATCCTAAGATGTGTGCACAACCTATTAAAGAAGAGTATTTACTTTCAGGGTATTTAGAAGAAACTAATGAAGCTTATGCGTTAGCAAAGATTTCAGGGCTAAAAATGTGTCAATACTTTAATAAACAATATGGTACAAATTTTATTAGTGTAATGCCGACTAATTTATATGGTCCATATGATAATTTCCACCCAGAAAATTCTCATGTAATGCCAGCATTAATAAGAAGATTTCATGAAGCTAAAGTTAATAATGCAAAAGAAGTTGTTGTATGGGGAAGTGGAACTCCACTTAGGGAATTTTTATATTCAGAAGATATGGCAGATGCATGTATATACTTGATGGAAAATTATGAAGGGAATGATTTCTTTAATATAGGAACAGGAAAAGAAATTACTATAAGAGGATTAGCAGAACTTATAAAAGATGTAGTAGGTTATGAAGGTGAAATAGTTTGGGATACTTCTAAACCTGATGGTACACCAAGAAAACTTCTTGATGTAGGAAGATTAGAAAAAGCAGGATGGAAGTATAAGATGGAATTAAAAGATGGAATTAAAGAAGCTTATAAGTGGTTTCTAGAAAATTTTGAAGTTTAAAAAATATGAAAGGTGACTAAAATGGGGAATAAAAAAAGATTATTATTATATGCTCATTACTATTACCCAGATGTAGCATCTACTGGTCAAATATTGAAAGAATTATGTGAAGGTATGATAGATACATTTGATATAACTGTCATATGTGTAGTACCTAGTTATACAGGGAAAATAGAAGATAGATATAAAGAGAAAAAATATTATATAGAAAATATTAATGGAGTAAAGATAATTAGGGTTAGAGTTCCTGAGTTTAGCAAGGCCAATAAAAAAAGTAGAATTCTAAACTTATTAACATACTTCTTGAGAGCAATATGGGCTACTTTTAAAAGTGGGAAACAAGACTACATATTTTCAATATCACAGCCCCCGATTTTAGGAGGGATTTTAGGTGTAATAGGAAAGTATATAAAAGGTGCTAAGTTTATATATAATATTCAAGATTTTAATCCCGAACAAACAATGGCTGTTGGATATAGTAAAAATAAGATATTAATAAATGTAGCAATGTTTTTAGATAAATTATCTTGCAGAGTATCAGATAAGGTTATTGTTGTTGGAAGAGATATGCAAGATACTTTAAGAAAAAGATTTAAAGGTGGAAATATTCCCGATAATACATTTATTAATAATTGGATAGACGAGAAGAAGATATATCCTTTACCTAGTGATAATGAAAAAGTTTTAGAATTTAAAAGAAACTACGGACTAGAGAATAAGATAGTAATTATGTATTCAGGGAATATTGGACTTTATTATGATTTAGAAAACATAATAAAGGTAATTGGTAGGTTTAAAGATAGAGAAGATGTAGTATTTGCATTTATAGGTGATGGAACTATAAAATCAAAATTAGTAAGTTATGTTAATGAAAAAAAAATTAACAATATAAAATTTATTCCATACCAACCTAAAGAAGAATTGAATTATTCACTAAATGCAGGAGATATACATTGGGTAGTAAATGCAAAAGGAATAAAGGGTGTCTCAGTTCCTAGTAAGCTTTATGGGGTTATGGCAGCTGGTAAGCCTATACTCGGAGTTTTAGAATCAGGTTCAGAAGCAAGATTAATAATTGAAGAATGCGGTTGTGGTGTGTGCACAGATCCAGAAGATTATGAAAAAATATACAACCAAATTCTCGTATGCATTAATGAAATAGAACAAATTAAAAAAATTGGGATATTAGGAAAGAAATATATTGATGAGAATATAAGAAAAAATATATCATTACAAAAATATTGTGAAAATATTTTATCTATTAAATAATATAGTTATAGAGGTATTATTATGAAAATTCTTCAAGTTAATACGAGATATATTGGAGGAGGAGGAGCAGCTGCAATTGCTAATTTGCTTCATAATTCAATTAATAAAAATAAAGGAATGAGTTCAAGATTTTTATATGGTAGAGGACAATCTGATGATATTGATTCAATTAAAATTGGATATGAAGTAGAGAGTTACTTATCAGCAGGAGCAATGAGAGTGATTGGGAAGGAATTAAATAGAGGATTATCTGATGAAGTTAAAAGAGAGATAGATGATGCAGATATAATTCATTTACATAATATACACGGTTATTATATAAATTATGAAAGCCTAATAGATTATATAGTGAAAAAAAATAAAAGAGTCATTTGGACTCTGCATGATACTTGGGCCTTTACAGGTAGGTGTGCATTTACATTTGGATGTGAAAAATGGAAATGTGGATGTGGGGATTGTAATAATTTAAATATTTATCCGAGTACAAAGAGAGATATAAGTGATAAACTTTGGATAAAAAAGAATAATATATTTAATAAGCTTAATAAGGATATAACTACAATAGTAACCCCCTCAGAGTGGTTGAAGGAATTACTTGAAGAATCCTATTTAAAGAACTTTAAAATTGATGTCATTAATAATGGAGTGGAAAAAAGTAAGTTTGTAAATGTAGATAAATCAGAGCTGAGAGAGGAACTAGGTATACCTATTGACAAAAAAGTAGTTCTTTTTGTTGCAGCAGACCCAAATGACGAAAGAAAGGGTATTAAATATATTGTACAGATGTTTAATAAGTTTAATGATGATGTTATCTTTGTTTCAATGGGTAAAAAAATAAATATTGAACATAATAGGTTAATGCAGTTAGGATATAAAACTAATCGAGATGAAATTTATAAAGTGTATAGGTCAAGTGATGTTTTTGTAATTCCATCTTTAGATGATAACTTTCCCACAACTGTACTAGAAGCATTTGCAAATGGGGTTCCTGTAGTAGGCTTCGATAGTGGAGGAATTAAGGAGCAAGTAATTAATGGAGTAAATGGATATGTGGTCAATAAAAATAATTCTAATGATTTGTACGAAAAGATTAGAATTGTTTTTAATAACTCGGAGAATAAAAACATATCAAATAATTCTTTAAATAGATTTAAGGAATTATATTCATTAGAAAATTTTAAAAATAGATATTTCGATTTGTACTATAGTTTATATAATAAGGAGGTATAAATGAATATAGCATTTGTTACTAACATTAGAGCGCCTTATAGAATATTACAATTCAATGAATTTGCTAAAATAGATAATATTAACTTTACAGCATACTATACACATAAAGAAAGAGAAAATAGGGAATGGGAAGCTAAAGCAAATAAAGGGTACAAAGAGATATACTTAGAAGGTATCAATTTATTTGAAAAATACGGGTATATAAATAAGGGACTTTATAATCTAGTTAAGAGTAATGATATTATTATTATAGGTGGATACGAGCAACCAACATACATTTTGATAAGTATATTATGTAGGATTATTGGGAAGCCTTATATTATTTCTTTTGATGGAATAAGTACTAATAGAATAAACAATCATGAAAATAAAATAAAAAAAATCTTGAAAGGTATAGTTATTAAAAATTCAGATTATATATTAGGAAATGGTAAAGTTAGTAAGAGATATTTCAATGAAATATTTGATTATTCTTTAGAAAGAATATACAATCAATATCTTACTGTAGATGGGGAGCGTATTAATAAGCTATACAAATTTAAAGAAGAATTAAGAGAAGAATATAGAAAAAAATATAATATAAGCAGCGACGAAAAAGTTCTCATATATTCAGGTAGAATAATAGATATAAAAAATATTGATTCAGTAATTAAAGCAATAAATAGATTAAATAAGTCGGATATAACATTATTAATTGCAGGTGGAGGCGGATTGGAAAATCAGATGAAGGAATTAGCTTCGAAATTGAATGTAAGAATGATTATTACAGGCTTTATTACTAAACAAGAGGAATTATTTAAGCATTATTTTTTAGCAGATACCTTAATATTACCCTCAATATATGAGCCGTGGGGGCTAGTTGTGAATGAGGCAATGTTTGCAGGATTACCAGTAATTGTTTCTGAAATATGTGGGTGCTCATTAGATTTAGTATTCGAAGATGAAAATGGAAGTATCATTAATCCTAATAGTATAGATAATATATCGAATTCAATAGAAAAGATTTTGTATAATAAAAATAAAGAGAAACTAAGTATAAAATCTAGAGAGATAATAAGTGAATGGACTTTTCAAAATTCAAAGAAAAGTTTGGAGAAAGTAATAAAAAATATAAATTCAGAAAAAAGGGAATGATACTATGAAAAAGATATTAATATTATTCGAATATAATATAAAAAATGGAGGAGCACAAAAATCAATAATAGAAATAATTAAAAATAATACTGAGGATAATAAATTTTATTCATTAATGCCCTTATATGGAGATTATAGTTCTTATCTCAATGAATTAGGTGTTGAAACATATTATGGGGGGAGTAAAGAATATTGGCCTGGAAAAGAAAATATTTTAAAGTTCCTATTAAATTTATTCCAAGTAATTAAAAAGTCTAAAAAAATAATTAAAGAGAATAAAATAGATACAGTTTATTGTACAATGCTTCCGAGTCTTTTAGTAGGAGTAGCAAATAAATTACTTTTTTTTAAAAATATAAAAATAGTATGGCATGATAGAGTAACTGAGAATAGTAAAGTTTTTATACTAATATTCAAATTGATATCGAAAAGGATAGATACAATAATTACAACTACACCGTATGGATATAATAAAATAGCAGGATACGGTTACAATAAAGAAAAATTATATATGATACCTAACAGTACAGATTTTTGTAATGAAAATATTTCATATGTAAAAAAAATAAATCATGATAATTTAAAAATAGCATTAATAGGTAGAATAAA
>NZ_JAWGSV010000090.1:0-11391 GCF_032552055.1 Clostridium sp.
ATCCCAAAGTCCGTAATAATTATGGAAACTTAGGTGGAATCGTAGGAATTATAATTAATTTTATATTATTCTTAATTAAATTCTTTGTAGGAATGTTTGTTGGATCTATTGCAATATCTGCAGATGCATTTAATAATTTATCCGATGCGGGATCATCCGTTATCACAATAATAGGATTTAAAATGGCTAATAAACCAGCTGACGCTGAACATCCTTTTGGTCATGGTAGAATTGAATATTTATCTGCACTTATAGTTGCATTTTTAGTAATGCTAGTTGGAGTTCAATTTATAAAATCATCAATCGAGAGAATATTTAACCCAACAGTAGTAACTTTTGAATTAATTCCTTTTATACTTTTACTAATATCAATAGGTTTTAAAGTTTGGTTATCTACTTTTAATAAATATATCGGAAATATAATAAATTCATCAGCACTAAAAGCTGCTGCAGCAGATTCTTTAGGGGATGTATTTACTTCAAGTACAGTTGTAATATCATTTTTAATATCTAAATTCACAGCCTTCCCAATAGATGGATATATAGGTGTATTTGTTGCTTTAGCAATTTTATATGCAGGTTTTGGTTTAGTAAAAGAAACCCTTAATCCACTACTAGGAGAAGCTCCAGACCCTGAACTTGTTAATGATATATGTGAAAAGGTACTTTCTTACCCACTTATTTCAGGAGTTCATGATTTAATAGTTCATAACTATGGACCTGGAAGAATTATTGCTTCCCTCCATGCTGAAATACCTTCAGATGTAGATATTATGGAAATTCATAATACAATAGATATGGCTGAAAGAGAAGTTTCTAGAGATTTAAACATACATTTAGTAATTCATATGGACCCAATTTGCGTTATAACTGATGAAATAAAAGAAACTTGGGACTATGTTGAAAAAGTATTAAGAAGATATCCTGAAATAAAATCAATGCATGATTTTAGAATAGTTGGCGAAGGAGATATTAAGAACTTAATTTTTGATATAGTGGTTTCACCTTCTATGTCAAGTCATAAAAAAGAACAAGAAAAAATGCTTAATGACATAAAAGAATCAATAAAAAATGAACATCCGCAATACAACTGCGTAATTACAATAGACTACGATTTCATGGAATAAGGCCCGTATAAATAGTATAGTGCTTGCTCCGCCGCAAGCTACAAGTCGCAGTACTATATTGTTTATATTCCTAAATCTGAAGGAAATAATTCCTCATTCCTCGGAATTATAGATATGTTTCTTCTATCCAGTTATAAAATGAAAAAAGCCAATCTGTTTGATTGGCTTTTTTCATTTAATTTAAATTTAATCTTCTAATATTTCTCCATTGCTTTCTATGCACTTTTTGTACCAATAGAAAGAATCTTTCTTAAATCTATCATTACTTCCTTTTCCTTCTTCATCACGATCAACATATATTACTCCGTAACGTTTGCTCATCTCAATAGTTCCACAGGAAACAATGTCAATAATTCCCCACATCGTATATCCTAATAAATCAACACCATCTTTTATAGCCTCTCCCATTTGTTCAATATGTTGTTTTAAATAGTCTATTCGGTAAGAATCATGAATTTGTCCATCTTCTAATGTATCATAAGCTCCTAGTCCATTCTCTGCTATGAATATTGGTAACTGATATCTATCATACATATCATTTAAAGATATACGTAATCCCTCTGGATCTATTTGCCATCCCCAGTCACTAGCTTTTAAGTATGGATTTTTATTCCCAGATACTAAATTACCACTAGCTTTTTCATAATTCTTATCTGTTGTCGCAACCATTGACATATAGTAACTAAATGCAATGAAATCAACAGTATTATTTTTTAAAATTTCATCATCTCCATCCTCTTTTACAATTTGGATATTACTTTCTTCAAACATCCTTTTAGTAAAAGATGGATACTTACCTCTTGCCATTACATCAGTATAAAAATAATTCTTATAATTTTCATCTATAACAGCTTGCATTACATCTGCTGGTTTACATGTAGCTGGGTAAGTTGTAAATCTTGCTATCATTCCACCAACCATTGATCCTGGTAATATTTCATGAGCTGCCTTTATAGTTAAAGCATTAGCTATAAACTGATGATGTAAACATTGGAAAATAGCTGATTCATAATCTTCTTCTTGATCCTTTATTAAACAACATCCATTATAAGGATTAAACTTAGCGCAGTTTATTTCATTAAATGGAAGCCAATAATCAACTCTATTACCTATTCTTTCGAATAGTGTAGTTGCATATCTTACATATAAATCAACAAGTTTTCTATTTTTCCATCCACCATACTTAGTAACTAAATTTACTGGTATATTATAGTGAAGTATTGTAGCAAAAACTTTCATACCTCTTTTATGGCATTCATCGAATAAATCAATATAATATTGAATTCCTTCTTCATTTGGGGTTTCATCATCTCCATTAGGAAAAATTCTTGCCCAGTTAATTGAAGTTCTGAATATCTTCAATCCTAATTCTTCAAATAAAGCTAAGTCATCTTTATATCTATGATAAAAGTCAATGCCCCATCTAAATGGATAATGTGTTATATCTGTTGCCTTTAAAGCTTCCTCAAATCTTTCTGAGGTCATATTAATATTTCTATTTTCTGTTCTTTTTTCTTTGTCCCATACTGCGTCAAAGTACCTTAAATCTTGAGTGTCTAAGCCCTTACCACCTTCTAAATATGCTCCATCAGCTTGTGAAGTGGATATTGCTCCTCCCCATAAAAATTCCTTTGGAAATTTTGTCATATCTATTCACCTATTTCATTCATAATTTTTTTATCTTTTTTTGCTAAATAGTAAGTAACACCAAACGCTATTATAAAACTTACTACTACTCCAATTACTGCAAATACTATATTCATAGAATTATTTGGATCAATAAATATTGGTATTGTTGTTAATCCTGTAGGTCCAAATACTATTCTCTTTACACCTGCAATACCACATATTAGTCCACCAATTCCACCGCCAATTAAAGCTGCTATAAAAGGCTTCTTTAACTTTAGGTTTACACCATACATAGCTGGTTCAGTTACTCCTAATAATGCTGTTATTCCACTTGATGCGGCCATAGCTTTAAAATCAACATTCTTTGCAATTAAAGCTATTGCTAATGCTGCTCCTGCTTGTCCCATATTTGCTACTAAAAATCCAGGTCCAATCATATCAAAACCATTTGCACTTATTGCTGTCATTACTAATGGTATTGTTACTACATAATGCATACCGAACATAATAACTATTGGTGATAAAATACCAAATATTATAGGTAAGCTCCAAGGTGCTTGGGTTTGAATTACATTTAGTACAGATTCAAGCCAAGTACCTACTATTGTTCCTATTGGTCCAACTGCACAGAATGCTAAAGGTATCATAACTAATAATGTAATTAGAGGCTTTAAGAAGAATCTAACTGCCTTAGGTGAAACCTTATCTGCAAACCTTTCAACATAAGAAGCAATCCAAACTATTAATATTACTGGAATAACAGTAGATGTATATGTTGCTAACGTTACAGGTAAAAATCCAAATAATTTAACTCCCTCACCTGCAGCAACCATATTTGTATAAGTAGGATGAATTAACATTAATCCTAATAACATCCCCATCATAGGATTCATTTTAAATTTAACTGCTGCTGTATATGACAGCATAATTGGCAAGAAATAAAATGGAGTATCACCGACAAAAGTCAATATTTGATATGTCTGAGTATCCTTTTGTAATAATCCACTCATTGTTAATAAAATAATTAATACTTTTATCATTGCTGCGCCAGTTATAGCGGGTAAAATTGGAGTGAATATTCCTGATATTGTATCTAAAACTTTTGAGAATCTAGATTTATCTTCATCTATTACTTCTTTAGATATTTCATCCATTCTATTATCTGGTAATAAAACCTTTAGTTCATCAAAAACATGTGATACATCTGTTCCTATTATTACTTGGAATTGACCACCACTAATTACAGTTCCCATTACACCATTTATCTTCTTTAATACATCTTGATCAAATTTACTTTCATCATTTAAGTTAAAACGTAATCTTGTTGCACAGTGAGTATAACTTTTAACGTTACTTTCTCCACCAATATTAATAAGAATCTCTTTAGCTAAATTCTTATAATTCATATACTTTCCTCCTAATATTTATTTGTCCTAAAAGTATAATAGCTATTTTCTCTTAGATTAAATATATCTTTTTAATTACAATTTTATTATATTAATGATTTATTCTGAAAACAATATCACAAAACTGTTTACACACTGACAAAAAGTAAGATATATTTAATATGAAAGGAGAGTTATTTATGAATATTAACGAATTAGATGAATTACTTAGAAAAAATACTGAAAGAGAGCAATTTTATTTAGATAATCAAGGTAGTATTTCACCAAGCTATTCCTCTATGGATAAAAAAATTATTAATGGAAAAGAAGTTTTTTGCTTTAGTCTAAATAAACTAGCTGAAAAAGAAATATTGATTCGAAAGGATTCAAGATATACTTTAGTACCTTTTTATGTTCATACAAACATAAATATGAACTACATATATTCTGGAGAATGTACCTATCTTATTAATGATGAATATATTACACTACATGAAGGTGATGTTTGCATTTTTGATAAAGATGTAGTACGCGCTAAAATGAAAACTGGTGAGAATGATATAGTAATAAATATTAGTATGAGTAATGATTTTTTCTCTGATAGTTTAATTAATCGTATAGGAGAGCAAAGTGTAATGGCTAATTTCATAATAAAATCCTTATCAGATACAAAAAATCATAATCACTATTTAATTTTTCAAACAGAAAAATCAAAAAAAATAATAGATTTATTCAACACTTTTTTAATCGAATACTATGATAAACAAATATATAGTAAAGAAATAATACAATCATATCTTGTAATAATATTTATGGAACTACTTCGTATTTATCATACAAATGGAGGAAATCAATTAATCCAAATATCAGAAGACTCATCTAAAGTATTAATGGATATCCTTCATTATATAGAAAAGAATTATGTTGACTGTAAAATTGGCGATATAGCTAATACTTTTGGATATCATCCTAAATATGTATCTTATCTAATTAAGAAGAAAACTGGAAAAACATTCAATGAAATTAAATTGATTCAAAGGTTAAATATAGCTTGCTCTTACTTAAGAAATACTAATCTCCCAATACACGCTATAGCTGAAAAAGTAGGAATAACTAACCAAAACTTTTTCTATAAAAAATTCGAAGAACGTTACAATATGTCCCCTAATAATTATAGAAATAAATCTTAAATACAAAATAAAACTAGATATCCCTATGGACATCTAGTTTTACTAAAAACATAACTTTCAATTTTTATTTAAAGATAAATTGTTTATAAAACTATCACTAATTATATTATTAGAAGCCTCAAAAGCAAGTAAGCATGCTCCAAGATCTGGTGATAATATTGGTTCCACTAATTCAACATTATATCCTTTTAACATATTATTTAATGGATTAAGTATTAAATCTCCACTTTTAAATACTCCGCCTGAATATGAGACTCTAACCAGATCATTACTATAATTTTTTAATAAGGCTTTAATCATTTCTCCAAGTTCAACAGCCGCTTCGTTAAATATAGCTATCGCTCCTTCATCTCCTAACTTAGCTGCTTCTGAAGATAACTTAGCAAGCTTTGCTATCTCAATTCTGTCTCCTTTTATCTTATCATTTACATACGAAATTATTTCAGCATCCCTAGTTAAACCTAAACTAGTTTTTATCATCTCATATAATGATCCCTTTTCTATGCGTCCATCACTTTCTTTACTAAATAACTCTATAGTTTTCTTTCCTATCCAATATGCAGAAGCTTCATCTCCTACAGAATATCCCCAGCCCCCACATCTAATAACTTCCTCATTTTTTAATGCTAATGCTATAGATCCTGTTCCAGCTACTATATTAATTCCATCTTCTCCTGCTAAGGCACCAGCTATTGCAACTCTCACATCACTGCTTAGATTATAATTAATCCCACTTAAAACTCTGTCCACCACTTCTGCTATCTTATCTGCAATCTCTTTCACAATTCCATATCCAGCAAGTCCTAAATGTACCCTTTCAATATCCTTTTTAGATATATTACTATTATTTATTGTTTCCTCTAATCCTTCTTTAAGAAGCTTTTCCAAGTTCCCAAATCCTATTTGAGTAGGGTGGGAAGACCCTTTAATAACTTTGCTTATAACTTTTCCTTTCTCATTAATTAAGGTAAAACAGGTTTTAGTTCCACCACCATCAACACCTAAAAAGTACATAAATACCTCCCTATTTAACTAAGTTAAAATTAAATTTTTGCCATGGTTTAATATAATCTAGTATAAATATTTCCTCTTTCTTAATATGACCTACAACATTTGACTTTCCACTATTTTTCATATCACTTAATGCAATTTGTAGTTCTCCAGCATAATGTCCATATTCGCTACTTTCAATTACTACATCTCCTCTTTTTATTATTTCTGGAGCATTAAATAATTTAAAATTATGACCTTTATACTTAACCCTACTTTGAGTAGATCTAACTATGTTATCTGAAAAATCACCTCTATTAAAATGCTTTTCTTCAAATAATATTTTTTGCTCTATTTCAGGAACTCCATCTACAAGTTGTAAATCAAAAGTAACCATATCTTTTCTCATAGAACCTAGCTTCTTCATTTCATCTTCACTTGGATAACAATTAGAAATTATAATATCATTTATATTTCCTAAGGCTATAAGATGCTTAGCTTGTACTTCAACGGGTAGATTTCTATGAAGCTCTAGAGTTGGCAACCCATCTGTTACTGGCCAAGGCCCAAAAGTATTTTCATTTTGACAAGTTATAAATGCAGCAGTCCTAAGTCCATATTTATTAAATCTTTCAGTACATCTCATAAAATGATCAAAATTTAATCCACTATATCTATGTGGATAGAAATTGTGGCAAGCTATAAGATTATCCTTGTTTGGTATATAATCTATTATTGTATCTATATAATTAGTATTACTACTCATATTAATTTCGATTTTAAGATTATCATCATTATAAGTCATTAAGGCCTCTTCAGATCCTGTAAAGCCCATATCTAATCTTAAGCCATCAGCTCCAATTTCTTTAAAAAAGCTTAAATCCTTATAACTAATACCTAATTCATCAAATACTCTAGGACTTACATCAACTATGATTTCAAATCCTTTTTCTTTTGCATAATCATTTATCTTCTTGAATTTATTTTTTATATTTTCTCTAGTATCATCTACTGAAAGTAAGCAAGAAAATATTCTACTAAAACCATATTTACCTGCAGTATCTATGTAATTAAATATTTCTTCATCAGTAGTCTTTTCTGGATAAATTGAAATTCCTAGCTTTCCCATAAAATTCACCTCATATTTTAAAATAAAGTGGTGAATTGCTTCACCACTTTTTTAATTTTTTATATTATAGATTTTTGCTTCCACTTCCAACTAAATTTTCAGCTAAAGTTTCACCTTTTTCTTCTACTAATAATTTATTATCATAAATTCTAACAAATGGATAGTACATTGCTATTGATATTAATATACAAATTATATTTAATACAAATGCCCTCCAGTCTCCTCCTGTAGCCATATAAGCTCCAATTGGTCCTGGTAATGTCCAAGGTGCAAGTAATTGTACTCTATTGACTAATCCTGCTGAAGTAGCAAACCATGCTAAGGTACCTGTTACTAATGGAGTAATTATAAATGGTATAATTAATGTTGGATTTAATACTATTGGAGCCCCAAACACTATTGGCTCATTTATATTAAATATACCTGGTACTAAAGCAGCTCTACCTATTTGCTTACCATAAGTAGACTTACCAAAGAATGTTAAAGCTAAAATTAAACCTATAGTACATCCTGAACCCCCTATATATAAGAACCATTGGAAGAAAGGTTCTGCTGCTATTGCTGGTAAACTAGTTCCAGCAGCTGCTGCAGCTGAATTTTGTTCTAATAAAACTAACCATACTGGCCTTGCAATAGATCCAACAACTGATGCACCATGAATACCAAAAGACCAGAAGAAATCTTGTAAAATTGCCAATATCCAAACACTAGGCAAAGTATCACTTGCAGATACAAGTGGCGCTACTAATTTTCCTATAAATCCATGCCAATCGAAATTAAAGTAATATGTTATTGAACCTACTAATAAAATTATAATTGCTGCTGGTGTTAAAGCTTCAAAGCTTCTTGCAACAGATGCTGGAACTTGTTCAGGCATTGAAATCTTAAATCCACTTCTATTCGTAAATCTAAATATTTCAACTGCTAGTATTGATACTATAATACCAACGAACATTCCGCCTCCACCCATGTTTCCCATAGGCATTTGGAATCCTTGTGGTACACCTTGGTACCATTTTAATAAGTCTGGATTTCCATTAATTATTTCCATTAATTCAGGAGCTAAAGCGCCTACACTCTTTGGAACAAGAGTTAAGAAAAATGCTGCTGCTGATAATGTTCCTCCAGTAACTCCATCTAACTTGTAGGATCTAGCTAAACTATAGCCTATACCCCAACAAGCATAAATGGTCATAATATACATTGTCATTCTATAAGGTAATAATATAGTTGCAGCATTAGCTTTTAGGGTTTTATAAATTCCCCAGCTTTCTGGTATTGGTGGGTTCGCAATTATTAAGAAAAATGACCCAACAATAATTAATGGTAATGTAGCTATAATACCGTCTCGCACAGCACGTAAATGACGTTGCTCTGCGAGTTTTGCCATAGGCGTTGATAATTTCTTGTCTAAGAAATCAGCAAAACTATTCATGATTTAAATTCCCCCTTTAAATAATACTATTAAAATAAATTGTAATTATATCGAAACTTACATAAGCTTATTTACTTTCTGCAAGTTCTTTAACTTGTTTAAATAGCTTTGGTCCACCTAAAGGACTATACGCTTGAGGTTGAATTAATGCACATGGGACTTTAGCTCCATCTGCATACTCCTTTAAATAATCGAAACGATGTCTAATTTGTGGTGCTACCATTGCTACGTCGTATCCACCTTTGACTTCTTCTTCAAATTCTTGTGTGCTTACAGCTTTAACTTCCATTTCTACGCCTTGCTTTTCAGCTTCTTTCTTTAAAGCGTTTACAGCTATAGCACTAGACATACCTTGAGAACAAACAAATAATACCTTCATATTAATACCTCCAAAAATTTAATATAATTTTATATAAACGTTTACGTTGTAATTAAAGAAAAAAATTTAAATATTTCCATAAGTAGGACATTATACCAAAGGAAACTCCAAAAAATAAATAGCTTAACCAAAAGCCTTTACATTTTCCCTTTTTAGTCTCAATAAAATATCTTGCATAAGCTATTGCAAAACTCGTTACGAAAGTATTTCCAATCATTATACTAAAATTAAAACTTACTCCAAATATACTTAAGAACAATGGAAAAATAATAGTTCCAGTTATTGCTCCAAGTAAAATTACTAAAGCACTTTTAAATCCAAAGGTTGGTATATTATAGTCTGTCCTTTTCGCTCGCAATTCACTTACTGAAGAAACTTTCTTCATAAAACTTAATACCTCCTTTAATTAACTTTATTGTCTTTCTGCTAACTTCTTATGAAGTTTAATTATATGCTCAATTAATGTTTTTGCTTCTATCGCAGTCATTAAATGATCTTGAGCATGTACAAATAATACTGATACTTCAGTTTTTTCTCCTCTTGCCTCAGCTTGAATTATATCTGTTTGTATCTTATGAGCTTCCTTTAAACAATCATCTGCTTCTTTTAATAATTCCTGAGCCTTTTCAAAATTTTCATTTTCAGCCGCTTCCAAAGCTTCATAAGCTAGTCCTTTTGCAGTTCCACCTTGACTGATTATTTCAAAAATTATTACTTCCATATTATCTACCATAGTTTCTCCCTCCCAATATTTTCTATAATGTCTCATCTGAAATACTCTTTATATTATATTATCACCTATTGTAATTTATTTCAATATTTTTAAAATATTTTGAAATTTCGTTTTAGAAAGCCACTTTTTTTATCACTTCCATATTTTTACCAGTATTATTCTATTAGATTTACTATAAAAGTTATCTAATATGTAATATATTGATACTTTGTTAATTATAGTATAAATTGTATTAAATCCTAATATTGAAGATTATAGAGGGAAGAATATTCAATATTAATATAAAAATCATATCTATATTAGTATATTCCATGAAAATCAAACTAGTTTTATCTTTATATTTATTAACTTAATACCATCTAGTACTCTCTACAAAATAAAAAATAAGTATCTCATTATTCCCCTCAATCATAATTGAAGTTATTAAATGTGATACTTATTTTGTATAATAGTTGTATTTTACTTATTTTACCCATTAAGAAGCTTAAATTAAAGTAACTACTTATCTAATCATAAAAACAGACTATTTTCTCAGAAGTCCTCAAAACTCCATCAGGAGTTTTTTCATCAATTCTCCATTATAAATTCTACATTATACATTATTAATCTTCTCTATATTCTAGAATATCTCCTGGTTGACAATCTAATGCCTTACAAATAGCTTCTAAAGTAGAAAATCTAACTGCCTTTGCTTTTCCATTTTTCAATATAGAAAGATTAGCCATTGTTATACCAACTCTTTCAGAAAGTTCTGTTACACTCATTTTTCTCTTTGCTAACATCACGTCAACATTTACTATAATTGCCATATCACTTCACCTCAAATTGTTAAATCATTTTCTGATTTTATATCAATAGCCTCTTGAAGAAGCTTTTGGAGAAGGGCAGCAAATACTGAAATAACAGCTGAAGCAAAAATAAATACTAACACAATTAATATAATTCCTGGAGCATCGTCCATTTCAGCTATTATGTATAGAAGTGGTGATAGCAATACATATATAGTGCTAATTGATACTGCACTATATTTTATATTTTTTAATGCTTTTACAGATAGTTTAGAGAAAGCATCCCCTTTATCAATATAAGTTAAAAGCTTAAAAGCTTGATATAGTATTGCAAAAAATGCTATAGCTGTTCCGTATAACCCTATTAAAATTGGATACTTTAAATAATCTATCCAAGGGTATTGCCCCATTGTTTCTTTAGTTATCCAAGGCAATCCAACTATACATAACGCTACAATTGGGCTACCTATAAAAAATAAAGCTATTTTTAAAAATAGTGTTGATCTTTTTTTCATAATAAGCACCTCTTTAGTTTATTATCTATTATATTCTAACACAACCCATATTGTTTAACAATAAATCCTTATTGATTAGTATCATATGAAT
>NZ_JAWGSV010000091.1:0-11353 GCF_032552055.1 Clostridium sp.
ATATTATACAATTATATTTATATATATAAAAGAACAATTTTAACAAAAAAAATGAATTATATATTACGCACTACCTTAAAGTAGTTAATAATACATAATTCATTTATATATTTTCTATTAATTTACTTGCAAAATAGACAATCCATTTTCTTTTAACCATTCTTTTGACTTTTGAAAATCTGGATCTAGCTTATATACTAAGGACCAAAAGCTATTTGAGTGATTCATATGCTTTAAATGACATAATTCATGAATTATAATATAATCCATAACATAATCAGGCATCAATACTAATCGCCAGTTAAGCCTTATTTCTCTTCTACTATTACAGCTTCCCCATCTAGATTTTTGATTTCTTATTAAAACTTTAGATGGTAGCAAATTATACTTACTAGAAAGTGTATTTACTCTATTTAAAATAACATTATTTACATTTTCTAAATACCAACTACTTATTAAATCATTAACATAATGTATGTCTGTATTTCTGGATCTAATAATGATTAAATCATCTTTTATAACTATTTCTTCTATAATCGATTCTTCAACTATCTTTAAAAACTTCCTACCTCTATAGATAATATAAGTTCCATCATTTAAATTATTGGTATCTATCATTTTTATATTCTTTATTATCCAATTTTCTTTACTCTTTAATAATTCTTCAATATAATCATAACTTATCCCTATTGGAGCATAAACACATATTTCTTTGTTACCATTTATTTTTATTGAAATGTTTTTTTTATTTTTATAAATGACACTATAATTAATTATCTCGTCCTTTAAAGTTATACTCTTAGTTATCATAAGTTAATCTATTACCTTTTTCTTGCTAGGTAAGAATACTATAAATATTATTGTAGCAATTACTATTGATATGAAAACAAAAATGTACATCCCAAAATACCCATAACCGCCTTGAATATAACTATAAATTGAAGGGTATATAAAGTTCGCTCCTCCACTACTTAACACAGATAAAACTGAAAATGATGTAGCTACTAATTCACTACTTATTATCTCTCTCAAGTATTTAAATAAGAAACTTAAATAGAATCCATACATTATACCATGTAATTGGTCCCCTAAAACTACTAAAGCTATATTGCCTGTTGACAATAATAATACCTTAATTGCAGCAACTACTAATGCTATAGTTAAACATTTTTTACTATTAGCATTAATTAAGTACTTAGAAACTACTAAAAATGAAAAGAACTCGACAACAACTCTTAAACTAATTGAAAAACTATATATTTGATTTGCCTTTTCTACATCTTTAACTAAATCAACTAAATATGATGAATAAGCAAAATCTAACCCCATATAGCTACCTACGCCTAAAAATATAACAATCATTAATAAAACTATGTTTTTATTTTTGAATAAGTTTATGAACTTTGGATGGTCTTTTTCTTCCTTAATTACAATATCATCTTTAAATTTAGTTGAAATTATAAATATCATTGTACAAATAATAATTATAGCTATAATATGTAAGATTCTAAATCCAAATTTATTTAATATAAGCCCTGATAAGAATACTACACAGGCGTATCCAATTGATCCCCATTTTCTAACATCTGAGAATTCAATTTTACTTTTTATAGATAATTCTTCTATATAAATCTCAAAAATTCCTGCAACAGATGCTAACATAGCACCATAAATAGGTGCATAAATAATTGCTAAATCTTTATTTATAAACATTAATCCTACTATTGAGATTAAGACTCCAAATAAATATAAAATTATAAATTTATTTTTGTTTTTAACCTTTGTGAATATATTAGATAAAATAGGCTGAGCTACTATAGTAAATAAAGCACCCACTGATACAACTCTTCCGACTTCGCTTAAACTAAGACCTACTTCTTGATTCAGGTATGGAAAATAAAATGTAGTTAAAATACTAAAAACTCCAAATATCAAAAAAGTAGATATATTATAATACTTTTTCATTTACTGCCTCCAATACTATATTTACTATATATTACAACACTTTTTTAAAATATAAAAGGCTATCCTATTACAGATAGCCTTTTATATTCTTACTATTTATTGCTCCATAATCCATGTAGATTACAATATTCTCTAACTCTATCTACTTCTCCATCAACTTTAAATACTGCAACTGGTTTTTCGTCAGCATTTAAGTTTTGTCTTAAAACTTTTCCATCTTTTGTTATTACTTCTACCCATTGAATAAAGTGTTCAGCTAACATTGGATGTTCAACTTCTCCAACTTTAACATGTACTTCTCCATCTTTTACTTCTGCAACTGGAATATGCTTTTCAACTGCAGCATCAACTGTGTTTTCTTCTAATAAAGTCATTGGCTTACCGCAACAAACTAGTTGTCCACCCCCAACATTTAATATTTCTACGATGTTACCACAAACATTACATTTGTAAACTTGTAAATTTTTTACCATAAAAAATCACTCCTTCATATATTAATTATGATTATATAATACTACTTTTCTCTTAACTTTACAAATATTTCTTATTGTATTAAAGCCTCTTCTGCTAAATTCCTCACATAATTATACTCATTTACTTCCAAATAGTCGAAATTTATGTCTAATCTTAATGTTTTTATTAAATTCATAAAATTACTTAATAATATTTCTGTCCTACTATTTATTTCAATATCATTTCCTTTAAAGTAATTAACTATATTCATATTAGATACATAAACATCAATTTTTTCTGCATCACTATACTTTAGTATTTCTGATATTCCATGAACTAATCCATATATATGGGCTTCAGTACAAGTTCCCCTTCCTACTTTTTTTGAGAAGGATACCTCATTTCCATTATTATTTAATATAACACCACCTATACCTATATTACTTTGAAAGTTTCTAGTATCATTACATTTACCAGTAACATAAAGACTATACTTCATAAATCCTCCAAATTTATATATTGTCAATATAATGGTATTCCTTTATAACTTATTTTATTCTAAAATCATTTAATTACTATATTTGATTTTTTCTTATTTAAATATATACTTATTTCATAATAAGAAAATATTGGAGGTCAAGTATGAGTTTATTAAATAAAAATGATTCTATAGCTTTAGTTTCTAATTCTAATGGTCTAGATTTAAGTATGATTGATAAAATCAATGAGTTAGAATATATATTAAAACTATTAAATTTGCAACCTATTACTTCAAAATCACTATTTAAAGATGATAATAATAAAACTTTTAGTGCTGAGATTAGGGCTAAAGAGTTAATGAAGTTTTATAATGACAATGATATAAAAGCTATTTTCGATTTATCTGGAGGAGATCTATGTAATGAAGTTTTAAGATATTTAGATTTTTCTAAAATAAATAATTCTAATAAACCTTTCTTCGGATATAGCGATTTAACTGTAATCTTAAATTCATTATATTCTAAAACTAATAAAGTTAATTATAATTATCAATTAAGAAATTTAATTAGAGAAGATGGTAAAAATCAAATTAAAAACTTCAGTAATACCATTTTATTAAATAAAGATAATAGTCTATTTGATTTTGATTATAAATGGATTCAGGGTAGATCTATGGATGGTATTGTAGTTGGTGGGAATATTCGTTGTATGCTAAAACTAGCTGGAACTGAGTATCTTCCTAACTTCGACAATAAGATTTTATTTTTAGAAGCTCTAAGTGGAGATGAAAATAAGATATCAACATTTATTGAACAATATATTCAAATAGGTGCATTTAATAATCTAAAAGGGCTTATATTAGGGCATTTTACTGAATATGAAAGATCAAATTCTAATTCTCCTATAGAAGAACTAATCTTAGGAAAGTTAAACAATGATAAACTCCCTGTTATAAAGACTAATGAATTAGGACATTCACCAAATTCTAAAGCTATAGCTATAGGAACTAATATGCAATTATTTAGTTAATAAATGGTTTTATTGAAATAATTTTAGTTAAAGTATATAATTTAATTTATAATAAACGCCTGTTTATTGTAAACTAATTAGTAGAGGTGACGATTATGTTAAAAGAAGAATTAAAAAAGAACGAAATAGCTGCTATGAAAGCTAGAGATAAACAAACAGTAAATGTATTAAGATTAGTTAATGCTGAAATTAAATCTTACGAAGTTAATGAAAGACAAGATATTACTGATGACGGTATAATAAAAATAATCGAAAAACAAATTAAGCAATTAAAAGAAGCACTTGAATATGCTGAAAAACTTAATGATGAAGCAAAAATTGAGGAAGGTAACTTTGCAATAAAATTACTTACTCCTTATCTTCCTAAACAATTATCAGAAGAGGAAGTAACTGCCATGCTTAAAGAAATAATTGCTAATGGAAACTATACTGCAAAGGATATGGGCAATATTATGAAAGAAATAATGCCTAAAGTAGCAGGAAAATTTGATAGATCAAAAATTAATCCAATGATAAAAAGTTTACTATAAAAAAAGCTGCTCTCAGGCAGCTTTTTTTATTTCATAATTAAAGAATAATATTTAAAACCTCTTTAAAATAATGATAATTTTCTTCTTCATAATATTATTCTTTAAATATTAGTTATAATCTACCTTGTTGTATATTCTTTTTTATCTAGATTTTTATTATAAAGAAACATATATAAAGAAGCTCCAAATATAATTATATATCCTATAAAACTTAATGTATCTGGTAAAACTCCAAAAACTATAAAACTTATTATAGCTGAAAATATTATATTTGAATAATCGAATATTGATATTTCTTTTGCTGGAGCATATTTATATGCTATAGTTATACCAAATTGGCCTATACTTGCAAAAAAACCTGCCATTAATAAATAAAATAATTGTATTGGTTCCATAGGTTTATATACAGTCATCATAAATGGGAATATAGTTATTAATGAAAATAATGAAAAATAAAATACTATTGTATAATGATTTTCTTTACCTCCAAGAGATCTTAGACAAGTATACGCCCCTGCGGCAAAAACGGCTCCCAGAATTCCTATAATAAATGGTATCATTGATAAATCAAAACTAGGTTTTATAATAAATAATGCTCCGAGGAAAGCTACTACTATTGAAATAAATTGCTTTAAATTAATTTTTTCTCCTAAATATAAGGCTGAAAAAATTATAACAAAGAATGGACTAAGCTTATTTAACATATTCGCATCTGATAACACCAGCATATCTATTGAATAGAAATTCAATACTATTCCTATAGTCCCTAAAGTTGATCTTAGAATAAGTAATTTTTGATTCTCTTTCTTTCCAAAAAATCTTTCTTTATTTTTAATAATGAAAAATAATGCTATTATACAAGAAACTAAATTTCTATAAAATGTTTTTTGAAATGAAGGTAAATCTCCAGATAGCTTAACGAATGCTGACATAGCTGCAAATCCAAAAGCAGAAAATGTTATAAATATTATTCCTTTTACTCTATCACTTAAATTGTTCATATCATCACTCCTAACTTCTTACTATAATATAATATATTACACATAAAATAAAAAGCCTTAAAATAGTATTTAAAATAATTGGAGCTGTCAAAGTGACAGCTCCATATTACTACTCTTCAATTTGGCTTATAAATTCTTCTTCTGTTTCAGTTTCAATGTACTTTCCATTAGCATAACCAATTACAAGTCCATCTCTTCCTCCACATTCACCTATGCATCCAACTTCTACATTATCTGCACCAAATTTTAATTCTAATTTTTCTATATCTATTCCTGAACAAACTGGACAAACTGATATCATAATTAATTCTCCTTTAAAATACTTTCTTTATGAGTTAATTATATAAATTATACTATTTAAATACAAATTCTAATATTTTAAATTAGGTCTTATTTTCTAATGATATCTCTTATTAACTAATTATTTTTATCGATTTCATAATATTTGATTTTATAAAATTAAATTTGCAACAATCATATTTATTTGAACTTTTTCTTAATTACTTCCTCATCACTTATCTTATATCTATAAATACAGAAAAGACAGACCTTCTTAGATCTGCCTATAATAACTTAAACTAATTATTTTTTATTAATTTTACGGTATCCCTAGCTATCATTAATTCTTCATTAGTAGGAATTAGATAAACCTTAACCTTAGAATCTTCTGTTGAGATTTCTTGTATCTTTCCTCTTACATCATTTTTTTCATCATCAATTCTAAATCCTAAGAATTCAAGTCCTCTTAAAGATTCTTTTCTAGTAACTATTGAATTTTCTCCTATTCCTGCTGTAAATACTATTACATCTACTCCACCCATAATTCCAGCATAAGCTGCAATTTGTGCTCTAACTTTGTAGTGGAATATATCTAAAGCTAGTTTAGCTCTTTCATTACCTTTTTCAGACTCACTTAAAACATCTCTAAAATCAGATGATACTCCAGAAATTCCAAGAATCCCTGATTTTTTATTTAATAGCTCATCAATATCTGACATTGTGTAACCTTGTTCTTCAACTAAGAAACTTATTACTGATGGGTCAATGCTTCCTGCTCTTGTTCCCATCATTACACCCGCAAGTGGAGTGAATCCCATTGAAGTGTCGATTGATTTTCCACCTTTAACAGCTGCTAAAGAGCAACCATTTCCTAGATGGCATGTTACAATTTTTAAATCTTTTATATCTTTTCCCATAACTTTTGCAACCTTCTGAGAAACATACATATGAGAAGTACCATGGAAACCATACTTTCTTATTCCATATTTTTCATATAATTCGTATGGTAGTGGACAAATATAAGCTTCCTTAGGCATTGTTTGATGGAATGCTGTATCAAATACTGCTACCATTGGTGTATTTGGCATTAACTCTTTACATGCTTCAATCCCAATTATATTTGGTGGATTATGTAAAGGTGCTAGAGAGATACAATCTCTAATAGATTCTATTACTTCTTCATCAATTATTACTGAATGAGAGTATTTTTCTCCACCATGAACAACCCTGTGTCCAACTGCACTTATTTCTTCCATTGATTTTATTACACCATGCTCTTTATTAACTAATGCTTCTAATACAAGCTTAATAGCATCTTTATGGCTAGGCATATTTTCTTCAATTACGTATTTATCTTTTCCTTCAACTTTTTGAGTTAAAATAGATCCCTCTATTCCTATTCTTTCAACTAACCCTTGAACTAATGAATTCTCTGTATTCATATCTATTAATTGATATTTTAATGACGAGCTTCCACAGTTAATCACTAATGTTTTCATCCCGATTCTCCTTCTTCTCACTTTATTCTATATTATATATAATACACTAAAAATCTATATATTCAAATTGATAGATTATTCGATTTCTACGAAATACCTTCTTTATTGTTAAATGTTGCATTTTTTTATCTACTTTCTCCATTTCTTTAAACATTATAGTTTACCTTACGAACTCTAAGTATAGTTATATTCAATATAATTTAATAATACAACTTATTTTATATATATTTATATCAATATAATACAATGGACTACTTAATTTAAATAGTCCATTGAGCTTGTATATTTATTACAGAAGAATATGAGGCATTCTATATTTTAAATCTTTTATATCTGAATTATTCCTTCTAGCATAGTCTTCTAATTGTTCGTTATCTACTTTATAAACATCAAAATATTTAGCTTTTTCATTGGCAAAGTATAAGCCACAAACTGATGATGGTGGATCCATCATATAACTTTCTGTAACAACTGCCCCTGTATTATTCTCTCCATCTAAAACTTTAAAAATCTTTGTTATCTCCTTTTGATCCTTAATAGATGGATATCCTACAGCAGGCCTTATACCTCTATATCTTCCAATTAAAAGTTCATCATAAGATAAATCCTCATCCTTTGAATAACCCCAATACTCTTTTCTTATATCAAGATGCAGCTTTTCTGCAAAACCTTCAGCTAATCTATCGCATACAAAGGTTAAAAGCATTGAATTATAATCATCACCAGCTTCTTTAAGATCTCTAATATATTCCTTTGCTTCCATTCCACTAGTAGTTATAAAAGCTCCTAGATAATCTTCTTTTCCGCTTTCAATTGGTGCTATAAAATCACTTAGTGATAGATATACTTCTTCTTTGCCCTTTTTTTGCTGTCTGAAAAAGTTAAAAGTCTCAATTTCATTACTATTCTTATCAAATATTTTAATATCATCTCCAACTGAATTAGCCTTAAACAACCCAATTACACCTTTTAATTTAACTCTTCCATTGGATTCTAATTCATCTAACATCTTATTTGCATCTTTAAATAGCCTTCTTGCTTCCTCTCCATATTTTTCATCTTCTAATACTTGAGGATATTTCATTCTCATTCCCCAAGCAGCAAAGAAAAAGCTCCAATCAATATATGGCCTAATTTCTTTAATAGTATAATTATTTACATCTTTAACTCCAAGGAAGTTAAGTTTCTCAATAGTAACATTATTCCAATCAATTTTAAACTTATTTTTTCTTGCTTCATCGATAGAAACAAAATCTTGTTTAATTTTATTATAATTATCCCTTTGCTTTTTATATTCTTCTTTAGTATTTCTAACAAATTCATCTTTATCTTTTGACATAAGTGTTTTACAGATTTCTACTGTTTTAGATGCATCAAAGCCATAAATAACTGGTCCACTATAGTTTGGATCAATCTTAAGTGCTGTATGAACCTTAGATGTGGTTGCACCACCTATTATTAGTGGCTTTTTAAAGCCTTGTTTTTCCATTTCATTTGCTACATTAATCATTTCATTTAGTGAAGGTGTAATTAAACCACTTAATCCAATTATATCTACATCTTCTTCTATTGCAGTGCTTAATATTTTTTCACAAGGAACCATTACCCCAAGATCAATTACATCAAAATTATTACATGATAACACTACTCCAACTATATTCTTACCTATATCATGAACATCACCTTTAACAGTTGCAAGTAGTATCTTACCATCCTTTTTATAAGTACCTTGATTTTGTGAATCTATATATGGAGTTAAAATTGCAACTCCCTTTTTCATAACTCGTGCAGATTTAACTACCTGAGGTAAGAACATTTTACCGTCACCAAATAATGATCCAACCTTTTTCATACCATCCATAAGAGGTCCTTCTATAATATCTAAAGCTTTATCATATAAGGTTAAAGCTTCATTTAAGTCTTCTTCTATATGATCACTTATACCTTTAACTAAGGAATATTTAAGTCTTTCTGAGCAATCAAATTCTCTCCATTTATCTTTACTTTCATCTTCTTTTTTTTCATCTGATTTATATCTATCTGCTGCTTCTAGTAATTTTTCCCCTGCATCACTACTTTTATTAAATATTACATCTTCAACAAGCTTTAATAAGTCTTTGGGAATTTCATCGTATATTTGAATCATCCCTGGATTTACAATCCCCATATCCATGCCATTTTTTATAGCATAATATAAAAATACTGAATGCATAGCTTCTCTTATTTTATTACTACCTCTAAAGGAAAAAGATAAATTACTTACTCCACCAGATACTTTTGCATAAGGTAAGTTTTCTTTAATCCATTTAGTAGCATTTAGAAAATCTACAGCATAGTTATTATGCTCTTCAATACCAGTAGCTATTGCTAAAATATTAGGATCGAAGATTATATCTTCAGGTGGAAAATTAACTTTATCAACTAATATATCATAAGCTCTTTTACAAATATTGATTTTCTTTGCATAATTGTCAGCTTGACCACTTTCATCAAAAGCCATTACTACTACTGCTGCTCCAAAATCTTTAATTAAATTAGCCTTTTCTATAAAGTCTTCTTCTCCATTTTTTAAAGATATTGAGTTAACTATATGCTTCCCTTGGATTACTTTTAATCCTTTTTCAATTACTTCAAATCTAGAGGAATCTATCATTATAGGTTTTGCAGAAATATCTGGATCAGAAGCTAATAATTTTAAGAAATGTTCCATTTCTATTTCACTATCTAGCAACCCATCATCAACATTTATATCAATAATTTGTGCTCCATTTTCAACTTGTTCTTTAGCTATAATTAATGCTTCTTCATATTTATTTTCTCTTATAAGTCTTGCAAATTTAGCTGAACCTGAAACATTAGTTCTTTCCCCTATATTTACAAAGTTAGTATTTTCATTTGCCCTAGTTACTTCTAAACCACAATATATACTTTCTAATTTTCTCTCCTTAATAATTCTTGGTTTATATTTCTTAACCAAATCTGCTATTTTTTCTATATGCCTATAAGTAGTACCACAACAACCACCAACCATATTTAGATACCCCTCTTTTAGCATTACTTCAACATACTTAGCAGTAATTTCTGGTGATTCATCATATAATCCTAGTTCATTAGGTAATCCTGCATTTGGATATACTGATACGAATAAATCTTGAGTATCAGATAATTCCTTTATAAATGGAATTATGTCCTTTCCCCCAAAAGAACAGTTAAGACCTATTGATATTACGTTTTCGGCTCTCATTGATGAAGCAAAGGCTTCTAATGTTTGCCCAGATAGAATCCTTCCCGACTTATCAGTTATTGTTCCAGAAATCATTATTGGTAAAAACTCATTTCTCTCCCTATATACTTCATTAGCTGCAATTATTGAAGCTCTTGCATTTAATGAATCAAAGATAGTTTCAACAAGAACTATATCTATTCCTCCATCCATTAATGCCCCAATTTGTTCCTTATATGCTTCTTTTAATTCATCAAAGGTAACACTTCTAAAGGATGGATCTTCTACATCTGGCGATAAAGAAGCCATTTTATTTGTAGGTCCTATAGAACCTGCTACATATCTTCTTTTACCATCTATTTTATAAAAATCATCACAAGCTTCCTTTGCTAGTCTTGCACTTTCAAAGTTCATTTTATAAACTAAATGTTCTAATTCAAAATCACTTTGTGAAATTTTATTAGAGTTAAGTGTATTAGTTTCAATAATATCTGCCCCAGCCTCTAAAAAGCCTCTATGTATTGCATCAATTACCTCTGGCTTAGTTACACTTAAAATATCATTATTCCCTTTCTGATCAACGTGAAAATCCTTTAATAAGTCTCCTCTAAAGTCTTCTTCTTTTAATAAGTAATTTTGAATATTTGTCCCCATAGCTCCATCAATAACTAATATTCTCTTCCTTAATTCCTTAACTATTTCAAAGCTTGAATTCATTACTTTGCCCCCTTTTTAATAAAAAAATAAAATCTCTCCTAATAAAAGAAGAGATTTCTACATTCATATATAACTATTCTCTCTTATCTTTCAGAATAACTGCCGGATTTAGCACCACATTTAATAAATCATAAATAGGTTGCCGGGTTTCATAGGGCCAGTCCCTCCACCACTCTT
>NZ_JAWGSV010000092.1:0-11338 GCF_032552055.1 Clostridium sp.
TTATTAAGTGGATTGGTGTTAATTATTAGTTCTAAAAAAATTAATTTCGATAAGTTTAACAAAATATCATTGATTAGTCAAATTATTATTGTTGGATTAATAATTATTTTAGCAACAGGAAATATAATTGACAATGGAAATGTTATTAGAGGAAATAGTGGGGAAATTAGATACGGCTTTGGGTTTAGCCATCCCAATACTCTTGGAATATTATCTTTTCAAATGATATGTCAGTACTTGTATATAAAAAGAAAAACTAATGAGTATAAAAAATATATAATAAGTACAATAACTGCAACTATTATATATAAGGCAACCGATAGTAATACAGCATTATTAATGTCATTAATGGTAGTTTTTTTGACAATTATATATGAAAATATAATTAAAAGAAAATTTAATTATAATCAAATTAAAAATATGTCTATTATATTATTAACTTTTTCAAGTACAATTCTTATAATATTGTCTAGTTATTTTTGGGTTTATCCTAATAAATTACGTATGAGTACAATGGTTACAAGAATATGGCAGATAAAAAAATATTTAAAGGCATATGGTGTGAATTTATTTGGAAATGCAATTAGTACTGGTACTGATATAGCACTTCCAGGTATGCCAAAAGGATATTACTACCTAGACAATGCATATGCATGGATATTAATAAATTTTGGCATTGTTGTATCGGTAATTATATTAATTGGAGTTATCTATTATTTACGTAAGTTAATATGTTATGGTGAATTTAATATGTTAATAATAGTCTTTGTATATTTAATATATGCAATTTCGGAAACAAACCCGTTTATGATTGCTTTTAATAGTACATTGATTGGATTGAATTACTCTATATTTAATGTTAAAGAAAGGAATAATTTAAAGAAAAATAATGAAGAATAATGATTTAGTATCGATTATAATACCTGTTTATAAAACTGAAAAAAAGTATTTAATCAACTGTATAAAATCTATTGAATCACAAGAATATAAAAACTATGAAATTATTTTAGTGGATGACGGAAACCCTAAAGAGTATAAGGATGTATTGTATGAGATCAGAAAAGATATAGAAAAAGTACGTATAATACATAAGGAAAATGGGGGAGCTTCATCTGCTAGAAATTTAGGATTAATTGAAGCAAATGGAGAATATATTACGTTTGTTGATGCGGACGATAGTATATCAAAAGATTTTATATCACAAGCTGTTTCATATATGGATGAATATAGTTTAGATATTGTTATCGGTGGTTATCAAGTAGAAGAGGTTAAGCATCTACCTGAATGTTCAGATATAATATTATATCAAAATACAGAGATAGAAAAAATAAAACAATTATTTGTATCAGGATTTTCAACTAAAGATACAAAATATTTGAAGAATTGCTTAGGAATTGTAGCTCCTTGGGCAAAAATGTTTAGAAGAAAGTCTATAACTGGTATTATATTTGATGAATCTCTTATTTTATCAGAAGATACTTTGTTTAATTTATATTGCTTAGATAAGGTTAATAAAGTAGGGGTAGTTTCAAAATGTTGGTATAACTATTCAGTTGTTGAAAATTCAATTTGTCATAGTTATCGTGAAAATGCATTATACGAAATTAACATAAGTACGCAAAAGTTTGAGGAATTTTTGAATTTATCTTTACAAAACAGAAATAAATTTCAGGAAGCATATAAATTCAGAATGCTTAGACAATTATATCACTTGTTAATATATTGTTATTGTAATCTATCGTATAAAAATGGGAGTCCAGTTAGTGACATAAAGAAATTTTTAAATGATAATAAAGATATATATAGAAATCTTAATGATAGTAAAACATTTTATTTACCTAAAAGTTATCGAATTTTAAGATTATTGGCAAAGCATCAATGTTCTATAGGTATATATATATTCTTTAAATTAAAGTTATATTTAAAGAAATCATAGATAATGTAAAGATTTATTTTTATTGCTTAAAGTAAATAACCCAATTTAATAGTTGTAGATGGATTATTTGGATCAATATTTTTATATGAAGAAAATAAAAGATGAAGAAATGTTTAGTTGTAGATAAGAGAAATCATATAGGTGGAAATATATTGCGATAATATAGAGAGTAACGTCAAATATAAAGAATGAGCTGATAAAGAAACCAATATAATTTTTGGTAGAAGATTAGCAAAATATAAGTATTATGATATAAATAACGCAGTTTAAAGAGATTAAAAGGCAGTTGAAGAAGAACTTAGAAGGGTAGAATAGTATGAAAGTTTTAAAAAATTTTTTATATAATTTGTCTTATCAAATATTAGTATTAATATTACCTTTAATAACAGTTCCGTATGTATCCAATGTATTGGGAGCAAAGGGTGTAGGAGACTATGCCTTTACTTTTGCGAATGTCCAATATTTTGTTTTATTTGGAATGGTTGGTGTGACTTTATATGGAAATAGACAAATAGCTTATGTAAGGGATAATAAAGAAAAGTTAAAAAATACTTTTTATTCAATATACTCAGTCCAAGTAATAACAATGCTTATATCAGGAGGATTATTTTTACTATTTGCTTTTACATTCACTGATGAAGGATATAGAAATCTATATTTAGTTCAAGGAATAAATATATTAGCAGCTTTAATAGATATATCTTGGTTATTTATGGGGCTTGAGCAGTTTAAAAAAACTGTATTAAGAAATACAATAGTAAAATTAATATCACTTGCAAGTATTTTTATATTTGTAAAAAACATAGATGACTTAGTAATTTATATTTTAATATTAGCTTTATCTAACTTATTAGGAAATATGACATTTTGGCTATATGTTCCTAAGGAAATAGGAATTAAAAATATTAGAATTAAAGGGATAGCAGGGCACCTAAAAGCTTCTATAGCTTTATTTATTCCACAAATAGCAATACAAGTTTATTTGTTATTAAGTAGAACATTATTAGGAGTTTTTACAGATACTATACAAGTAGGATATTATGAAAACTCTCAAAAATTAGTAAGAATGGCATTGACAGTAGCTACTGCAATTGGAACAGTTATGATGCCTAAGATATCTAATACAGTTGCGTCAGGGGATATGGATAAAGTTAAGTATTATATAAAGAATTCTTTCTTTTTTATGAATTTTATTTCAATTCCACTTACATTTGGATTGTTAGGAATAGCTAAGGAATTATCACCATGGTTTTTTGGAAAAGAATTTGAAGGAATAGAAACATTAATAATTATAAGCTGTGTAATAATATTAGCGATTAGTTGGTCAAATGTTTTTGGAACACAACTTTTAGTTCCTTTAAATAAAACAAAAGAGTTTACTTTATCTGTAACAGCGGGTGCGATTGTTAACTTAGTCTTTAATCTTATATTACTAAAACATATGGGGAGTATAGGAGCTTGCATAACTATAGTTTTGGCAGAAATAACAGTTACGATTACAGAAATGTATATTTTAAGAAAGTTCTTGGATATTAAAGAGCTAATAAAATCTGTTATTATATTTTTCCCAGCAGCAATAATTATGTTTATAATAGTTAGAATAATTGGAGTTAATATGGGCGCAAAAATATTAACAACTATACTTCAAGTTTCAATTGGAGGTTTAACTTACTTATTATTTGTATTTATACTATTTAGGATTTATCATAAGCAAAATTTTGTAGGTTATTTAAAGAAAATGTTAAAGAATTAGATAGTTTTTATTTTATAAAAACTATCTAATTCTTTATTTATAATGATTACTTTTATTAATACTTTTTTAAAAGAAAAAGCCTATCTAAAAAAGTGAAGTAAGACCTGTTAAGTAGAGATAACTTAAAAAGATCGTTACAAGATCTATTTAGCGGGGTGGTTTTTATGCTAAAAAAGAATAAAATTTAAAGTTAAAAGCAGAGCTTGAATATTTAAAAAATTCTTCGAGAAAATAACATGATATATAGTATGACTAGGAAAGGGATTTGTTACGATATCAGCTGCATAGAAAGTTATTTCGGCCACTTGAGAAGTTAGATAATTCATCAATTATTTTTTTGAAGACACAGAAAGTATAATTAATATATATTAATTGGTACAATAATGAAAGATTCTAAGGTGTATTTAAAAAACGTACACCTATTGAAGTCAGGTGTACGGATTATAATTAATGAGTCTTTTTAAGAACTGTCCATTTAATTAGACTTAGTTGAGACAATAGTATTTTAATTTATTCTAATTATTTTTTTGTAAAAAAAGAATTTTTAACAATGATAATTGCAAGTACAGTAAATACAAGTCTATAAATAATGACTATAATGGTTACAATATGAATATCAATAAAATTCACAAGTAAGCTATTTAATAGCTTACTAATACCAATAATATTTAAGTCTATTAAATGAAAACATAATGCAACTAATGAACATCTTCCGTATAACTGAATAAAGTTGTAATTAATAGTACTTGCCTATATTTTTTTAGATAGATATCCACTAGAAAAACTACCTAAAGAGTGTCCTATTACAATTAATAACATTCAAATTCCTTTTGAAATATCGATCCATTTAACTCTTTCTATAAGATGCCTCCAATTGTGATTTTAGAATAATAAAGTTTTATTATTGATGCGAATTAAAAATAACTCTATCAACTTAACATAAGTGATAGAATTATTTTTAATAGAGTACTATCTAATATCATTAAATATATAATCTCTCATTTGTTGTTTTGCAGTTTCAATATCAAAAGTTAGATAATAAACTCCGCCAATATTAGCCCCTTCACCATAGCCATCTCTTGGGAATCTATCTTGTTCTAAATTAACTCCTGAACTAAGAACCTTAGTACCTAATGAAAGGATGTCAGTTGTACTTAAATTAGTTTGAACATAAGGTAAAACTTCATTTAATAATGAATTATATGAACCAATAGATGCTGAAGTTAATTTAGTAAATAAAGCTTCAAGTACTGTTCTTTGTCTTTCAGTTCTCTTATAATCTCCACCAGCAGTATATCTAATTCTAGAATAAGCAAGAGCTTGTGTACCATCTAGATGCTGAACACCTGCATAAGTAATATGAGAAGAATTTGTTCCATCTTTTTTATTGATATCATCTATATATCCGTTTATGTATTGCAACTCATCATTAGTAATTTCTATATCTACTCCACCTAGAATATTAATAATCTTAGGCAATGAAGAGAAGTTAACTGATACAAAATCTTTAATATTTAACCCGAAGTTTTCATTTATTGTTCTTATTGCAAGTTCTGGACCACCATAAGCATAAGCATGGTTTATTTTATCCATTCCGTATCCATCTATATTTACATAAGAGTCTCTCATTATAGATGTTAGCTTAAGTTTATTGTGAACTGGGTCAACAGTTGCTATCATTATGGAATCTGAACGTCCACCTTCTCCATCAACAGCATCAACACCAAATAAAGCTATATTTTTAATTTTATTTACGTTGTTATAATCCTTTAAATCATCTTCTACTATTCCAAGATTATCTTTGTTAAGCTTAATGCTATCCATTTTGCTTAAAAGTCCAATAAAATAGCCGCCACCAACAACAGCTAATGCTAAAATTACGCACAAGAAGCCTATAAATATTTTAAAACCTAAGGATTTTTTCTTTTTTTTCTTTCCCCTTTTTTTATGTGTATCAATTTCGTTTCTTGACATATATACACTCCCTTTCAATATGATATTTTACCACAGTAGTTAGTACACTTTCAATTCAAGTAATTTATTTGTAATAAATTATATTATAATCCAGGTTCATGTAAGTAAGAAGGAGTTAATGGATTAGCAGTTAATGGATCAAATAATGAGGCTACAGATTTATATCCTATTCCTTCCCTTACCATGTCTTTATTATCTACTTTATATTCATAACATGCCATTAATACTTTACTTCTTTCATCTTCTGTATCAGCAACACTATTAATTAAGAGCTTTTTATTTGTATTTGGAATTAATTCTTTCCTTCCAAAGAACCTACAATCCTCAATTAATCCTTTTTTGTATAATTCTAACATTTTTTTACCGGTCTTAAGATGTTGAGAATGGGAATCATATTTATAACTATGAGTTATATGGGTAACAGTAGAGTATTTATTTTCAAAATCAAGAATTGTATTCTCTAACATTTTTAAATCAACAGTCTTTTCAGGTTGATTTAAGAAGATTAAGTTTTTTTCTAATACTCCTAGTTGAGAAGTAGCTGCTTTAAACTCATTATTTCTTAAAGTTGATTTTTCTAATGTAGTTAGATGTCTGTATCTTTCAGCTGTGAAAACTCCACTTTCATCACCATCAGTAATTAATACAATATAAACATTTTCTGCTCCAACAGATTTTATTGCATCCACTACAGTACTGCCAGCAAAAATTGTTTCATCATCTTGATGTTGGGAATAGAAAACAACTGCATCACCATATGTATAACTCTTAGCTGAATTAACTGCATCTTGGCTAATATCTCCATAGACAGTTAAACTATTTGCACCAGCAATAGAAGATTTATCTGAGTTGTTATCTACTAAAACAACAGGTTCCTTTAAAGCTGAGACCGTCAAGGCGTCTATAAGTTCAAGTGATTTACTTAAGTTAACGTTATTTTTACTTGGGAAAAATTTTGATATAACTTTTTTATTTGTTTCAAACCTATTTATACCACTAATTCTCTCAGAAAAACTATCAAAGCTAGTATTTATTACACCAGTACCGCCTATAGAATATGCTTTAACTTGCTTTTTGTAAGTAGTATCACGACCATTAGTTAATATTACAGGGTTACCACTTCTAGCAGCAACTGGTGCTATGCTCATAGCATCTGCTTCTCCTATTAAACCATTAACATAATATAGTTCCGATATTCCTTTTATATTGTTAATTTCATTTGCTACTAAATGAGATGTTATAAATCTATCTTTTCCACCTAGTCTTACAACTGTTTTTCCAGACTGTTTTAATTTATTCTCAATGTTTTTTGAAATAACACCATCTCCACCAACTAGATATACTTTATTTGCCTTAGATAATTTAGATAAAGTAGAGCTTGGAATATTATTGGTTTCAGTTAAAAGAATTGGTGAATTAGTAGCACCACTTAATCCACTTGCAGATAAACCATCTACTAATGAGTAGCCATTAACTAGAATAGCTGAATTATAATTAAGCTTGTCTGATATCATTGCAGCTGTCTCATATCTGTTTTTGCCAGCTACATATTCTACATTTGCCGCATAAGCATTTATAATAGGCAATGACGAAAATAATAATGATAGTAATAATATTTTTATACATTTCTTTTTCATAACATTCTCCTATATTTCTATTAATAGAGAAAATTATATCACATTTGAAAGTTTATAAAAATCATATTATCTAAATATTAACAAATAAAATTAGATTAAATTAGATTAAATATACACATGATAGACTTAATTTAACAAATTTCTCATATATGAACATTGAGGATAGCGAGAGTTTGATATATAATTAATACATATTGTATAAATCAATAAATATATGTGTTTGAAAGGATGGGGGTTTTGGAAAACAGAAATTATAAAAAAATAATATCATTTATACTTACATTAACTGTTGCTATAGGTTTATTTACTGGAGTATTTACAGTTAAAGCAAATGCATATACTAGTAATTCTGAGATTGTAGAAGAAAAACTAAAATCAATAGTAGCTAGATATGGTGAAGAAAATGTTTTGTTTGAAGATGGTATTTATTTAGAGTATGGTGAAAGCATTAATTTATCAGATTCTGAAAAATATCAAGGCGTTTTATGGACTTCTGAAGATAATGAAATTTTAGAGGTTAATGGTAATGTTATTAAAGGAATTAACTATGGAACGACTTTTTTAGTTGGTAGTAAGGAAAATAAATATTATATTAAAGAAGTATATGTACATGAATCAGAAGAAAAGCAAGCTAGATCTATGAGTTATATGGATTCAAGGTCAAGTTCACAATTTGTTGCATATGTAGATGCAGGTCATGGTGGTTATGATCCAGGGGCTGTAGCAAATGGATTAAAAGAAAAAGACTTAACATTAAGTATTGCTTTAAAAGTTAAGGCAAAACTTGAGGCTAAGGGTATAAAAGTTGTTATGAGTAGAGATACTGATAAGTTCCTTTCACTGCAGGATATAGCTAATAAAGCTAATACTAGTAATCCAGATATATTTATTTCAATACATATTAACTCAGCTGGAGCTACAAGTGCTTCAGGGATTGAAACATACTACTACAAAGGTGTGGATAAGCCTTTAGCAAGTAATATTCAAGATAAGTTAATAGAATATACAGGAGCGAATAACAGGGGAGTTAAGTGGGAAGAGTTTTATGTTGTAAAAAATACTAAAATGCCTGCATCATTAGTTGAGTCTGGATTTATAACTAATGTAAATGAAGCAAATAAGATGAAAACTGCAAGCTATCAGGATACTTTAGCTAGAGCAATAGCAGATGGAGCCACTTCTTATTTATTTGATCAAAATCCATTAGTTGCAAATAGATTATATGGATCAACTAGATATGAAACTTCTTATGAAATTTTTAAGAAGGGATGGAATAGTTCAGAAACTGTAGTATTAGCTTCAGGACTTGATTATCCAGATGCCCTTTGTGCAACGCCTCTTGCAAGTAAATACGATGCACCTATTTTATTAGCAAAAAATACTTCGCTAAAAAATCAAGCAGATTTAACTAATTTACTTAAATCTCGTGGTGTTAAAAAAGTATTTATTGTTGGTGGAACAGGGGTTATACCTTCATCAGTAGAAAAAGAACTTTCAAATATGGGAATAAGCAGTAAGAGATTAGGTGGACAAAATAGATATGAGACTTCAGTTAAGATAGCTCAAGAACTAGGTAGTACTACAGGGGAAATAGCATTAGCTTCTGGCTTAGACTTTGCTGATGGATTATCTGTTTCAGCAATTGCTGGGAAGAGAAATATGCCTATATTATTAACTCAAGCTAATAATATCCCGAAAGAAACATTAAACTATGTTAAGAGTTTAAATATAAAGAAAACATATGTAATTGGTGGAACAGGTGCAATATCTAATAGTGTAGCTAATAATTTTTCAGGTGTAGAAAGATTGGGCGGAAGTAATAGATATGCTACTAATAAAGCGATATTTAATAAGTTTAAAAATGAATTAGACTTAAGTAATTTATATATTGCCGCAGGCTTAGATTTTCCAGATGCGTTAGCTTCTTCAGCTTTAGCAAGTAAGCAAAATAGCTTTGTAGTTTTATCTAACTCTAAATATGCTGAACAAGAAGTTAAGGATATAGTTTCAAGTAGTAGAGGATCAATTCAAAACCTTTATGTATTAGGTGGAAAGACTATAGTAACTGATAATGCATTATATGATTTAGGAATTAGATCAATTAGATAAAAAATAGGATGGGTGACCAAAAGGTTTTTCCATCCTATTTTTTATTTTATATAATTTTTTATAGTAAGCAATATAGAATTTAGGGTATAGTATGGTGTTAGTTCACCACCAAACTTTCTAAAGTACTTCTCTATAGATGGTATCATAGAACCTTCAAAATCAAATGAATTTAACTTTAGTTCATTTTTAGTATAAAGCATTGCTTCCCATAGTAAGAAGGACATTCCATAGTTATTACTTCTATCTACGCCACCCATTATATAATAAGCTCTCTTAGTATCATAAGCTAATACGCAGCCGCCAACAGCAGTGTTATTTTCATCAAAGACTATTCCAATGATACAATTGTTATTTCTATTTAAGTTAATTAATAATTCTTTAGTTAAGCTATTATCGAAATTACTTATATTTTGACTGCTGAAGCTTTTATTATTTAGCTCAAAATATAAATCTAAATACTCGTCAAAACCCCATTTAATTCTAGCATTAAGTTTATTTCCTTTATTTACAGAGGTCTTTTCTTGAAAATTGTTCCACATAACTTTTTCATCTATTAAGGGAACCCTATAAGTATATCTAATAGAAGTTGTATACTTATTCCATATAAAAGGTTGAATATCAGTATGTTCTGGTGAAAAGCTATAGTATAGCAAGGTTTTTTCTCTAAGTTTACTTATAAATAACTCATTTATATCTTTAATATTAGAAATTCTTTTACTTATAGATAAATTATGAATAGATTTTGATACCAGTACACCTCCAAAAGGAGTCATATGAGGCATAACAATAAACTCTTTTCCAAACTTTTTAGATGTAGAAATATAGAATGATGCAATCCATTTATTATTTTTATCTGTTATTGAATATAATTCATAGTTTTGCGCTGACTTATAATCTTTGCCAATATTATTAAGAAGCCAATAACTTTTATGATAGAAAGTACCTTCTGGAGATTCATCTACAAAGTTATTCCATAAGGATAATACTTCATTATCTGTTTTATCTAGTTTGTTTATATTCCAGTTCATTCACTACCTCCTGATAGCTCATAAATTTTATGCCTTTATTATAGCAATACTCTACTAGCCACATGTACCAATTCTTCCAATCATCCCATCCCTTAGAGAAGTATTCTTGGTGGAAGTTTACGTTTAAAATAATATCATTATCAATATTTTTATCTATTATATTTTTAGTATATTCAATAGCGTATTTTAAATTGTATTTTTGTAGTCCATTTTCTTGGAATAGATAACTATCCATAATGTGAAAAGGAATCTCTATTAACCCATCTTTAGTTATATAAGGTTGTTTTAATTCTGGAGAGTATTCTGTAGTATCAAAGGTATAGCCTATATTTTTCATATAAGAAAAGGTATCATTATTTCTTCTTAAATAATGCATTCTTATTCCTATATTCTCAGTACTATGTATTTTATTAAACTTATTATATTCTTCATTCATCTTATTAAAATCATCAAAAGCAATTCCATGTATACCAACATTTAAACCATTTTCTAAAATATATTTAGTATGTGGTTTTGCAGCATCAGCTTTATATGCTAAAGTATTATCATTAGAAGATGCAAAAAAGTAAGTGGATTTAATATTATATTTTTTATCAAAAGCTACTAGCTCTACTATGTTAGTTAAGTTATTTTTCATTATAAGCTTTATTCTTGCAAAAAAAGTAGAGAAGTTAATTCTAAATAAAAATAGTTCTAAAAAAGCTCTAATTACCATCTTAATTGCTATTAAATCATTTTTATGCTCCTTTCTAGTTAAATTGTCAACATCATGTGAAAGTATTAACCTCATAATAAATCCTCCTAATTAATAACTTGATTTTTCTTTAATTTTCTAGTTAACGAACTGAACGTAAACTACATAAGTTCAAATTTTATTTATTTCTTATATTTATATATTATT
>NZ_JAWGSV010000093.1:0-11275 GCF_032552055.1 Clostridium sp.
ATATAACTGGATAAAATGCAAAAACTTTATTACAACTTATATATTATTTTATTCTCTATATAATAAATTAGTTCATAATTCTTCACGCTTTTCTTTATTTTCCTTATGTACTTTCTAAAACTTCCTCTTTATCATCTCAAAAAAAAGTAACAGCATAGTCCACATAATATACATTTAGCTTTTCTCCACTTTTAATTGTTATTGTCATTTTTCCTATATCCCCTCTTTTATAATTGCCATTTTAACTTATTAAAATCAGTATATAGATTATTCATAATAGGCAAAAAATCATATACAAAATTTCCCTTCTCGAAATCTCCTGCCATCTCCAGGCTTTTTATAAAGAAAAAAACTCAAGACAAGCTTGAGTTTTAAAAATTTTCTTTTTTTATTTTCTAGCATTTTCTAGTAATTCACCGATTTCTTCATTAGTGAAGTTATAAGCTGCATTACAGAAATTACATTTTATTTCTTCTTCTTTTCCATCTTTGTAGATTTCCTCAAGCTCTTTTTCCCCAATTGAAATTAGAACTGATTCTACCCTTTCTCTTGTACAGTTACATCTGAATTCTGGAGTTATTTCTTCTAATATATTTAAATTCATTCCTTCAAATATATATTCTAAAACCTTATCTATACTTCCATGCTCTAATAACATTTCTGTAATTGATGGGATTTCCTCAAGTCTATATGTAAGTAAATCTGAAAGTAATTCATCTGCATCTGGTAACATTTGAATTATAAATCCACCTGAAGCTTTTATGCTATAATCTGTATCTACTAATACTCCCAATGCTACAGCTGATGGAGTTTGTTCAGACACTGTATAATAATATGCTAAATCTTCTGCAACTTCTCCTGAGTATATAGGTACTTGACCAACATATGGATCTTTCATACCTAAGTCTTTAATTACTGTAAATTCTCCATTTCTACCTACATAACCACCAACATCTAACTTATTTCTACTATTTAAAGGTAGGTTTCCATGTGGATTACCGATAAATCCTTTTACTATTCCACCTTCATAAGCTGTAACAGTAACGCCCTTAGCTTCTCCACCACCATTAATTTTTAATGTTACTACTTCTTTTTCAGATTTTAAAGTACTTCCTATTAATGAACCAGCAGTAAGCATTCTACCTAATGTAGCTGCTGCTAAAGGTGTACATTCATGCACACTAATTCCTGTATTAACTAAATTTGTAGTTTCTCCTGCGATTATTCTGATCATTCCATCTTTTGCAGTTGCTTTTATAATCTTATCCATTTTAATCCTCCACTTTATTACTTTTAACTATATATACTATTCTTTCAGTTTTATCATTAACCTTATTAGTTGAATATCCATCATACTTGCCTATTATTTTAAAGCCAGTATCATTTAAAGTTTTTTCAATAAATTCTTCAGTATAAGCTCTTTCTAAATGCTCTTCTTCAAACCTTTCATATAACTCTCCTTTTTTCACAAAAAAGGTTAAGTACATAGATAAAAGATCATCATCAAAAACATTTTCCCAAGAATAGAATACTTCATCTTCGTTGTATGTATAAATATTATTACCTAATATATTAGATAATTTATAATATGAATTAACATCAAAAATAAAAACTCCATCTTCTTTCAAATGATTTTTTACATTTTTTAAATAACTAATAAAATCTTCTTCTTCAATTATATAGTTTGAAGAATCTAAAACTGATGTTATTAGATCAAACTTTCTATTTAAACAAAGTTCACTCATATCTTGACATACAATCTTACATCTAATTTTTTCTTTCTTGAATTTTTCAAAAGCTTCTTGAAGCATATCTTCTGACAAATCTACTGCAAAAACTTCCTTAAATTTTTTCGCAAGTCTTATAGTTACATTACCTGTACCACATGCTATATCTAAATAATTTTCAAAGCTTATTCCTTCACTTTTGCATATATCTAATATCCTTGAGCACATTTCTTCATAATTAATGTCTTCATATATTAATTCATCGTATATCTTAGCAAAATCTCCATAAGCCAAAGGTATTCCCCCCATCATTTTAGAGTTTTCTAAAACTATATTAATGGTAAATTTTATTTTAGTCAATTAAATACAAGAAAAACTATCAATATTCTCTACTTTCTCCCTAAAATTTCATCGTTTGTAGGAATTTTAAGCATTCTTTTTCTCTTAGTCATTATACCACCAATTCTCCCAGTTTCTTCTGCTGTTAATCCTCCCCATCCATACTCATCTACCTTTTCTTTTAAACCTAATTCATCTGCAATCTCATACTTGATTTTTTCTCTTAATACTTCAGCTTCTGATAATTCTTTATTAGACTTTATCTTTGATTTTATTATTTTTTTTAATGGTGTTTTACTCATATAAATACCCCCTGAGGATTTAGTATTAATATTTTCCCCAAAAGTGCTCTTAATATTCAGTAGTATTTTCCTATCACTTTATAGGACAAAATTTTATATATTGTAATAAAGTATTGAATTTTTTGAATTATTTAACTATAGTATTAGTAAGTATATTTTTTACTAACAAAATAAAAGGGGGACAAAATTATGTACAATGTTGCTATAGTTGGGGCTACAGGTAACGTAGGTAAAAAGTTTTTAGAAATATTAGAGGAAAGAGATTTTCCATTAGAAAATTTATATCTGTTTGCATCAAAAAAATCTGCAGGTTCAAAAGTAACTTTTAAAGGCAAAGATATAGTAATTGAAGACACTATTGAGGAAAATATTAAAGGTAAAAAGATAGATTTTGCTTTATTTTCAGCTGGTGGAGACGTAAGCTTGAAATATTCACCAATATTTGCATCCTACGGTGCCACAGTAATTGATAATTCAAGTGCTTTTAGAATGGACAAGAATGTTCCTTTAGTTGTTCCAGAAGTAAATCCTGAAGATATTAAATGGCATAAAGGAATAATTGCTAATCCAAATTGTTCTACAATTCAAGCAATGGTACCTTTAAAAGCCTTATTAAGTAAGTATGGAATAAAGAGAATAGTATTTTCCACTTATCAAGCTGTTTCTGGAGCAGGTAAGCTAGGAATCGATGATTTAATTGACGGTAATAAAGGAGCCAAGCCTAAAAAATTCCCTTATCCTATTGCTGGTAACTGTTTACCTCATATCGATGTATTCTTAGATAATGGATACACTAAAGAGGAAATTAAAATGATTGAGGAAACAAAGAAAATCCTTCATAATGATAATTTAAAAATAACAGCAACTGCAGTTAGAGTTCCTGTTTTAAATGGTCATAGTGAAAGTATTAATGTAGAACTTGAAAATCCATATGAAATAGAAGATATTTTTAAATTATTTAATGAAACTAAAGGAATCACAGTTTATGATGACTTAAAAGAATTAAAATACCCTACTGCTTTAATGGCAAGTGGCAAAGACGATGTTTTTGTAGGTCGTATTAGAAGAGATTTTAGTATTGATAACGGCTTAAACTTATGGGTAGTATCTGATAATATAAGAAAAGGAGCTGCGTTAAACGCAATTCAAATAGCTGAACTATTAACAGGGAGTGATGATTAATGTCAATTTTCAAAGGCTCAGCAGTAGCAATAATTACACCATTTAAAGATAATAAGGTGAACTTCGAAAAACTCGAAGAATTATTAGAATGGCAAATAGAAGAAAATACAGATGCCATAGTTATCTGTGGAACTACTGGAGAAGCAAGTACTATGTCAAAAGAAGAAAAAGAGGAAACTATTAAATTTACTGTTGATAAAGTTAATAAAAGAATTCCTGTAATTGCTGGTACTGGCTCAAATAATACTGAAGAATCTATTGAAATGAGTAAGTACGCTGAATCTGTTGGCGTTGATGGATTATTAGTCATTACACCTTATTATAATAAGACTAATAATAAAGGACTAATAAAACACTTTGAAGCTATTAATAATGAAGTAAATATACCTATAATTTTATATAATGTTCCTGGAAGAACTGGCGTTAATATAACTCCATCTTTATTAAAGGAAATATCTACTTTAAATAATGTTGTTGCAATAAAAGAAGCTAGTGGCAATATATCACAAATAGCTGAAATGCAATATTTATGTGGAGACAGAATAGATATTTATTCAGGAAATGATGACCAAGTAATCCCTATAATGGCCCTTGGTGGCATAGGAGTAATTTCTGTACTTTCAAATATATGTCCAAAAGCTGTGCATGATATGGCTTATAATTATTTATCAGGTAATATCAAAGAAGCTCAAAATCTGCAAATAGAGTATATAGATTTAATAAAGAAATTATTTATTGAAACTAACCCTATTCCTGTAAAAACTGCTTTAAACCTTATGGGCAAAGAAGTTGGTAATCTTAGATTACCATTGTATGACATGGATGATAAAAACCTTGAAGCATTAAAAGCTTCATTATTTAAATATAATTTAATTTAGGAGTAACTTATGGTTAAAGTATTATTAAATGGTTGTTGCGGAAAGATGGGACGAGTTATAGTCGAATCTTCAAAAAATTTTCCTAATATCACTATAGTAGGTGGTATAGATAAATTTAAATGTGATGACCTTAAATTTAAAATTTTTGAAAATGCATCTCTTGTTAATATAGATTATGATGTATTAATAGATTTTTCTAGACCAGAGGCTTTAAATAACTTGCTAGATTTATCAATAAAATATAAGAAACCAATTATTATTTGCTCTACTGGTTTTACAGAGGAGCAATTAGAATTAATTAGAGAACAAAGTAAAGTCATTCCAATATTTAAATCTGCAAATATGTCCTTAGGAATTAATTTAATTAATTCCCTATTAAAGAAAGTAGTTCCAGTATTATATGGTAATTATGATATTGAAATTATAGAAAAGCACCATAATCAAAAAGTTGATTCCCCAAGTGGTACTGCTCTTTTACTAGCAGACACTATAAAGGATAGTATTAAGGAAGAAACTAAATATACTTACGGAAGAAGCGGAGAATCAAAAAGAGAAAAAAATGAAATCGGAATCCATGCTGTAAGAGGTGGAACAATTGTTGGTGAACACGATGTAATCTTTGCAGGTACATCTGAAGTAATTGAATTATCACACTCTGCAGCTTCTAGAGAAGTCTTTGCTGTTGGGGCATTAAAAGCTGCTGAGTATATGAATAATATAACTGAAGCAAGAATTTATGATATGGAAGACGTACTTGGAATATAGTAGTTTCATAAAGCAACTACTATATTTAATGAAGAATTAAGAATTAAAAATGAAAAATTGAGGATGTAATTCTTTCAGAATTAATAATAAAAAAATATTTATTTAAAAAAACTCCGAAAGGAGTTTTTTTTCATTAATTCTTCATTCTTCATTTTTAATTACAAATGTGCCTTATATTTTTTCTTATTCTGTTTAAACTATATTGAGAGCATTTTATAAGGAGGAATATTTTATGGCAAAAGATAGTCAAATAGATAATAAAAAAGCTAGAATGGAAAAATGTAATTACCAAACTCCATTAACAGAAGAAGGTCACAATCATAATCCTAATGCAAAACATAAATCAGTTAAAAGAGAGGGCTTTTCAAGTCAACATATAAATAAAGCAGGAAATTAAAAAAGAAGAGTCGAAAGACTCTTCTAATTTTTTATATATTATTTTTCAATGTAAGCTTGATCGAAGAATACATGTCCTAAAGTAGAAACTCTAACTCCCTTAACTTCAGGTTTAGCAGCTTTAACTTTAGTGTAGTAGTATAATGGGATTATTGGCATATCTTCCATTAATATATCTTCTGCTTGTCTCATTAATTCCCATCTCTTAGCTTGATCACCTTCAGCTTTAGCTTGGTTAACTAATGCATCATATTCAGCATTTGAATATCCAGCATCATTATTTCCACCGCCAGTTAACCATAAATCTAAGAATGTCATTGGGTCAACATAGTCTCCAGACCAACCATGTCTAGCAATTTCATATTGTCCCTCTTGTCTAGTATTTAAGAATACCTTCCATTCTTGGTTAACTAACTCCACATTAACACCAAGTTTAGCCCAGTCTTGTTGTATAGCTTGTGCTACTAACTTATGATCTCCTTCAGTATTGTACATGAATTCTAATGTAGGAAGACCTTCTCCATTTGGATATCCAGCTTCAGCTAATAACTTCTTAGCTTCTTCTACATTAGCTTTATTTGCATCATAGTATTCCTTATCTGCAAAATCCTTACCTTCTTCATTTAAAATTCCCTTTGGAACATAACTATATGCAGGTACTTGTCCAGATTTAGTAACATTTTCAACTATAGCTTTTCTATCTATTGAAATAGCTAATGCTCTTCTAACCTTAGGATCATTTAATGCTTTCTTAACATCTTCAGGTAAAGTAGATTGTTTACCTACATTAAGTACTAACATATAAGTTGCAAGGTTTGGATAAATAGTAACTAAACCTTCTTCTTGTCCAGCAGCTATTTCAGCTGGTGGTACAGTATCAACCATATCAAAATCTCCAGCCTTTAATGAAGCATAAGCTGTATTTTGATCAGTAACTAATTTGAAAACAACACCTGGTAACTTAATCGCATCAGCATTCCAGTATTCTTCATTCTTTTCGAATACTAATTGATCTTTAATATCCCATTGAACTAACTTGAATGGTCCATTAGAAACATAAGTTGCTGGATCAAGAGCCCATCCTTCTGGATCAGCAGAAACTATGTCTTCTCTTAATGGCATATAAGTTGTAAATGCAGTAAGTTCCTTAAAGTAAGCTGTAGGAGCTTCTAAAGTAACTTCTAAAGTATAGTCATCAATAACTTTGATTCCAAGTTCATCTCTTGTAGCTTTACCTTCATTGAACTTTTGACCATTTTTAATATAGAATAATTGATAAGCATATTCTGCTGCAGTTTCTTTATTTAATGCTCTTACCCAAGAGTATTCAAAGTCTTTTGCAGTAACGCCTTGTCCATCTGACCACTTAGCATCTTCTCTTAAGTGGAAAGTATATACTAATCCATCTGCAGATTCATCAACGCTTGAAGCAACACCAGGTACTGCCTTTTCGTTTTCATCTAATCTCATTAATCCTTCGAAAGCATTATCAATAATTGAACCAGCTCCTGAAGAAGTGTTTAATGTAGGATCTATTGTTTCTGGGTCTTCTCCTAAGTTGTAGATTAAAGCATCAGAATTACTACTTCCGCATCCAGCGAAAACAGACATTCCAAGTGCAAGTGTTAGTGCAACTGCACAAATTTTTCTAAGCTTATTGCTTTTCATTGTTTTTCCCCCTTAAATTTATTATTTATAAAAATCGCTTAAGCAATAATTACCATTATTTAAATAAATGACATGATACAAAGTGTCCAGGTTCTACTTCTTTAAGTTCTGGATCTACTTCCCCACAAATAGGCATCGCATGTTTACATCTACCCTTAAATCTACATCCAGCTGGCGGATCTATAGGTGAAGGAATATCTCCTTCTAATACTATTCTCTTATTAGATTTAGCTATTTCAGGATCTGGTATTGGTACAGCTGATAATAAAGCTTGGGTATATGGATGCTTTGGTTTTAAATAAACATCATCTGCTGGTCCTTTTTCTACCATTTTTCCTAAATACATAACTCCAATATGAGTTGAAATATGCTTAACCATTGATAAATCGTGGGCTATAAAAAGATAAGTTAACCCAAACTCTTCTTGTAACTCTTCAAGCATATTAATAACTTGAGCTTGAATAGATACATCTAATGCTGATATAGGTTCATCACATACTATAAAATCAGGTTGTACTGCTAAAGCTCTAGCAATACCTATTCTTTGTCTTTGTCCACCTGAGAACTCATGTGCATATCTATTAATATGACTTCCATTTAATCCAACCCTATCTAAAAGATATCTAATTCTCGCGATTCTTTCTTCACCCTTATATAAACCGTGGATATCAATAGCTTCACCTATAATATCACCAACAGTCATTCTAGGATTTAAAGAAGCATAAGGATCTTGGAATATCATTTGCATATTCTTTCTTAAAGAAACCATCTTCTTTTCACTAAACTTAGTTATATTTTCACCATTAAAAATAATTTCACCTGAAGTTGGTTCATATAACTTTAAAATAGTTCTACCAGTAGTAGTTTTACCACAACCTGATTCTCCAACTAATCCTAAAGTTTCCCCTCTTCTAATAGTAAAAGATACATCATCAACTGCTTTTACAAAGCTTTTTTTAGCAAACATACCTTTATTTACAGGGAAGTACTTACAAAGATTTTTTACTTCTAATATTATATCTTTTTCCTTTTTCATTACTCTTCCCTCCTAATTGATGATTCTACCTTTGGTGCATTTTCATGACATAACCAACATGCAGCTCTATGACCTTCTGAAATTTCAAATAAAGGTGGTTGTTTTTGTAAACAAACCTTCATTGCATATTTACATCTTGCTGCAAATGGACATCCAACTGGCGGTTTTAATAAATCTGGTGGTTGTCCTTCAATTGGTGTTAATTTTTCTTTTACTTCACTCTTTGGATTTGGAACACTATTTAATAGTCCCCAAGTATATGGATGCTTTCCATTGTAGAATATATCCTTATCTGAACCCTCTTCTACAACTATCCCTCCATACATAACATTAATTCTTGTACAAAGGTCAGCAACTACTCCTAAATCATGAGTAATTAATATTATAGATGTATTAATCTTATCTTTTAAATCTTTCATTAAATCTAAAATTTGCGCTTGTATTGTAACATCTAATGCTGTTGTAGGCTCATCTGCAATAATAAGCTTTGGTTCACATATTAAACTCATTGCTATCATAACTCTTTGTCTCATCCCACCTGAAAATTCATGTGGGAATTGTTTAAGTCTACTTTCAGGACTAGGAATACCTACCATATCAAGCATTTTTATTGCTAATTCATTAGCTTCTTTTTTAGATACCTTTTTATGTTTAATTAAATGTTCTGTTAATTGATCTCCAACTGTAAATAATGGATTTAAAGAAGTCATAGGATCTTGGAAAATCATTGCCATTTCATTCCCTCTAATCTCTTGCATTTCCTTTTCTGTTGGATTACTAATATCTTGTCCATTAAATATAATTGCATCAGAATCTATTATAGCGTTATCTTGTAATAATCTCATAATTGACATCATAGTTACAGACTTACCACAACCTGACTCTCCAACTATACCTAAAGCTTCTCCTTTATCAAGATGTAAAGATACACCTCTTACAGCTTGTACATCACCTATATGTGTTCTAAAGGAGGTTTTTAAATTCTTAACTTCTAATAATTTACTCATTTGTCCTTCCTCCTATCTCTTATTCTTAGGATCTAAAGCTTCAGTTAAACCATCCCCAAATAGGTTAAATGCTAATATAATTAAACAAATTGCCCCTGCTGGGAATAATAATTGATAAGCTGCTGTACTTAATAATCCACTGGCATCATTTGCTAAAGTACCTAATGAAGCAAGTGGTGCATTAATACCTAAACCTATGAAACTTAAGAAAGCTTCTGTAAATATAGCTTGAGGTACAAATAAAGTTAATGTAACTAAAATTGAACCCATACAGTTTGGTATTAAATGTCTAAGTAAAATTCTAGTCTTAGATGCTCCTAGAGCTTTAGCTGCAAGAACGAATTCTTGTTGTTTTAATTGAAGGATATCTCCTCTTACTATTCTAGCCATACCAACCCAATAAGAAATTGCCATTGCTAAAATAATAGTTGTAAGACCTGTTGATCCTTCTTTCTTAAATGTAGCCATTAAAATAATTACATATATTTGAGTTGGAATAGAGTAAAGTACATCTACTATTCTCATCATAATGTTATCTACTTTTCCGCCAAAGAATCCTGCTATTCCTCCATATAAAACTCCTATTACTAGGTTAATAGCAGCTGCAGATATTGCTATTATTAGAGAATATCTTGCACCATACATAGTTCTTACAAATAAATCTCTACCTAAGTTATCAGTACCAAACCAATGTTGCATATTGGGTCTTATATCAGTACCTTGCAGATTTGTATCATAATATGTATATCCCATTATTTTTTCCATTAAAATTGGTCCTAAAAACGCAAAGATAACTATAATAACAATCATAATTAAAGAAACTAGTGCTACTTTATTTCCTTTAAGTCTTCTCCATGCATCAGCCCAATAACCAACACTAGGTCTAACTATTTGTTCAAATTTCTTTTCCTCATCACTTAAAGGAGTAAATAATTCTTTATCTAAATCTAAATCAACTTTCAAGTTTTCCATTTCTTTACCCCCCCATTAACCTTCTAGCTTGATTCTTGGGTCAATTAGTACATATACTATATCAACTAATAAGTTACATACTACTATTAATGTACAGTAGAATGCAGTAACCCCTAATAATGATGTGTAATCTCTATTAGTAATAGATAAAGTAAATTCATTTCCAAGTCCAGGAATTGCGAATATCTTTTCTACTACAAACGAACCTGTTAATACTCCTGCTACTAAAGGTCCTAAATATGTTACTACTGGAATAAGTGAATTTCTTAAAGCATGCTTAAATACTACAGTTCTTCCACTTAACCCCTTAGCTTTTGCTGTTCTAATATAATCTGACTTTAATACGTCTATTAATTTGCTTCTTGTAAGTCTTGTTATAAATGCCATTGAACTTCCTGAAAGAGCAATAACTGGCATTATATAATTAGTAGGCTTACTAAGCCCTGTTGCTGGTAGGAATCCTTTCATCTGATATGTAAATATAAATATCAGGAAGGTCCCCATAACGAAACTAGGAATGGTTATTCCTATGGTTGAAAGTATCATACAAACTCGATCTGGCCACTTATCAGCTTTTAATGCTGCTATAATACCTAAAGCAACACCAACTACAACTGAGAAAATTATTGATACAACTCCTACTTTAGCTGAGTTTGGGAAACTTTTTTCAATTGTTGTTAATACATCTCTACCTTTATATTTCATTGATTTACCAAAATCACCTTTTAATAAATTACTCATATAAATTGTATATTGCTCACCAACAGGCTTGTCCAGCCCATATTTTTCATTTAATTGTGCTTTCATCTCAGGTGTGATTTTTTCTCCATCAAATGGACCACCTGGCATCATTCTAACTAGAAAGAAAACTATTGTAACTACTGCCCAAATAGTGATTAAACTAGTTAAAAGTCTCTTTCCTATATACTTTACCATTTGTTTTCAACCCCCATTCATAATTCTACAGCATTCAACTTTGTAGATATTAATAATTATATTATAT
>NZ_JAWGSV010000094.1:0-11133 GCF_032552055.1 Clostridium sp.
AAATATATATTTCCAGGTGGAGTTATCCCTAGTTTGAGAGAAATCATAAATTTAGGTAGTGAATTTGATTATTATACATTAGATGTGGAAAGTTTAAGAAGACATTATCATAAAACATTACTTTGCTGGTATGATAATTATAAAAACAATATAGATAAGATTTCAGAAATGTTCGATGAAAGATTTGTTAGAATGTGGGAATTGTATTTATCTGCTTGCGCTGCATCATTCAATAATGGAATGATTGATTTACATCAGATAGTATTTTCAAAAGGGAATAATAACACACTAGAAATGACTAGAGATTATTTATATAAATAATATTTTAAATTTTGTGATACAAAATTTAAAATTGATAATGAATAATTAAGGTTTTTTTCATTAATTATTCATTATTTTGCTTTGCAAAATTTTCTATTGACTAAATATAGTTTAAAGTTGAAATAATAAACTTATAATCAATTTGGTTAACTGAAGAGAGGCTAAAAAATTTCTATTGACTAAACATAGATAATTATCTATATTTATATAAGGGTCATATATAGATAATTGTCTATATAAAGTGATTCTTATCTTCAGGTGGAGTTTTGTTAAAAAGTAGAGAACCAAAATCTTGTGTTTTGTGTGAATCACTTTTACAGAGTACAGGATGCCTACTTCATCTGAAGGTTAGAAGAACTAATCCAGGCGCGTAGCAGTGCTTAGCTCACACTTATAGAAGGTGGGAGTGTTAGCAATGGTAGCGATCGGATAAAATATTTAAAGGTGATGGTTATGACTAAAAAATATGAAAAAAATATTAAAATATTAAAAGCATTAAGTGAAGTTAATAGGCTTAAGATTGTAGATATGCTTTCATCTGGGGAAAAATGTGCATGTATAATACTCGAGAGCTTTAAGTTTACTCAGCCAACATTATCTCATCATATGAAGGTTCTTATGGATTCTGGAATTGTAAAATGCAGAAAAGAAGGAACTTGGATACATTATAGATTAGATAAAGAATTATGTGATGAAGTTTTAGATTTTTTAAATGAAATATTAAAGGAATAATTATAATTTAGGAGAGATTATGAATAAGGTTGATTTAACTAAAGGAAAAGTTTTAAATGTGCTTTTAGCTTTATCCTTGCCCATAATGGGAAGTTCCTTTCTTCAATTTACTTATAATTTAATAGATATGCTATGGGTAGGAGGCTTAGGTAGTGATGCTGTTGCTAGTATAGGTTCTTCAAGTTTTTACGTGGGACTTGGATACTCAATAAATGCACTAGTAATTATAGGTACAGGAATAAAAGTTGCCCATTCCTTTGGAAGAAGGGATAATAAAGCCATAGATGAATACATATTAAATGGAGTAATTTTAAATGCTATAGTAGGGGGATTATATAGCTTAGCACTTATTTTCCTAGGCAAAAGTTTTATAGGATTCTTGAATATTGGTAATGCCGTAGTTGAAAAAAATGCATATATATATTTAGCAATAAGTGCACCAATGTTATTTTTTTCTTTTTATAATACTTTATATATAAGAATTTTTAATAGTTTTGGGAATACTAAATCTGCATTAACTATAAGTGCTACAGGGCTTATAATAAATATTATTTTAGATCCATTAATGATATATACCTTTAAACTAGGAGTATCTGGAGCAGCTTTTGCAACATTAATTGCTAATGGAATTATGTTTTTATTATTTATAAGAAAATCAAAAGCTTTATTTAAGGTGGATTTTTCATTGGGAATTAATTTTAGTAAAATAAAAGAAATAGCACTACTTGGACTACCTATGTCCTTTCAAAGAGTATTATTTACTTTTGTAAATATTCTTTTAGCAAGAATAATAGGAAGCTTTGGAGCTGATGCTATTGCTGCTCAGAAAATAGGACTTCAAATTGAGTCAGTAGTTTATATGGTAGTAGGGGGCCTAAATGGAGCGATATCAGGGTTTGTAGGACAGAACTTTGGAGCAAAAAAATATGATAGAATAAACAAGGGATATAATACAGCAGTTAAAATAGGTATTATTTATGCTTCATTAGTAAGTATAGTATTTATTTTCACACCAGATATTTTAGTAAAACTTTTTGTAAGAGAAGAAGCAACAATTAAAATAGCAAGTGAATATTTAAGAATTATTGGATATTCTCAAGTTTTTGCTACAATAGAAATGATATCAAATGGTGTTTTTACTGGACTTGGATATCCTAAGATACCAGCTATTATAAGTATAGTTTTTACTATATTAAGAATACCAATAGCCTTAGTATTAATAGGGATAATGGGGATAAATGGCGTTTGGTTTGCTATATCAATATCAAGCGTATTAAAAGGAATAACTGCGTATTTAATATATAAATTGAAAATATGGAAGGTGTATAGAAATGTTAGATGTGATTCAGTCACTGAATTATAAAGAAAAGTTGTTAAGAGGTAATTTTGGAATAGAGCGTGAAACATTAAGAGTTAATGAAGAAGGAAAATTGGCATTAACAAAGCATCCAGAAGTATTTGAATGTAAAATAACTCACCCTTATATAACAACAGATTTTTCTGAAAGTCAAATAGAGCTTATTACTCCAACCTTACATACATTAGAAGAGGTATATAGTTTTTTAAATTCTATTTACGATATAACTGCTTTAGAACTTAAGGATGAATATTTATGGCCGCAGTCAATGCCATGTGATATTCCAGAAGATGATTTGATTCCTATTGCAGATTATGGGAAGTGTAGTAGTGGATCAGTAGCTAGTAACTATAGAAAAAAGTTATTAAAGAAGTATGGTGGAAAGAAGCAATTAATTTCAGGTATCCACTATAATTTTTCTTTTAGAGAAGATTTAATTGAAGATCTATATAAAAAGCTAGGAAAGAATGAAAGCTATAGAGATTTTAGAGATAATCTTTATTTAAGGGTAGTAAGAAATTATTTAAGATATAGATGGATTTTAATTTATCTTCTAGGTGGAACTACAACTATGCATGAAACCTTTGGTGAAAAGTGTGTAGTTGATTTAGATAAGATAGCTAAAGATGGTTTTAGTAACAATGGAGCTGTTTCATATAGAAATAGTGAATGTGGTTATAAGAATCAAATTGATTTATATCCAAACTATGAGTCTGTTAAAAGCTATGTTGAAAGTGTATATAAGTTTATAGATGACAAGATGATAGATAGTCATAAGGAACTTTATACTCAAATAAGACTTAAGGCTTATGATAATAATAAGTTTTTAGAATCTCTACTTAAGGATGGTATTAATTATTTAGAAATTAGAAGTATAGATATTAATCCTTTTAATAAAGTAGGAATTTCTTTAGAAGATTTAAACTTTATTAATTTATTTACTTTATATCTTCTTACTAAAGAGGAAAGTGATTATAAATCTTGGCAAGAAGAGGCACAAAATAATCAAAATATTATTTCTATATATGGGCAAATGGATGTAGTCTTATATAAAGATGGTAAAACTATATCGAAGGAATCGTGGGCATTATCAATATTAAATGAAATGCTAGATATGAATAACAAATTAAGCCTTGGAAAAGAAGATATAATTAGTGGTATGATTGAAAAGATAGTAGATAATAAATTAACTTATGCCTATAGAGTATCAGAAATGGTTAAGGAAAAAGGATTTATTAAAAGCCACTTGGAATTATCTAGAAAATATATGAATGAAGCATATAAAAATAGATTTAAGCTTTATGGATATGAAGATTTAGAATTATCAACTCAAATATTAATGAAAGATGCTATTAAAAGAGGAATAAAGGTAGATGTTTTAGATAGAAGTGAGAACTTTATTTCCCTTAAAAAAGATGATCATATTGAATATATTAAGCAAGCAACTAAAACATCAAAGGATAGCTATATAACTGTTTTAATGATGGAAAATAAGGTTGTAACTAAGAAGATTTTAGATGATAAAGGAATAAGAGTTCCTAGAGGAAGTGAATTCTTCAGTTTAGAGGATGCTCTAGAAAGTGCCTGTAGATATATAAATGAGCCTATAGTAATTAAGCCAAAATCAACTAACTTTGGATTAGGTATATCTATATTTAAAGATGGAGCATCAGAAGATGATATTAAAGAAGCTATGAATATAGCATTTAAGCATGATAATACAGTCTTAGTTGAAGAGTTTATAAAAGGAAAAGAATATAGATTTTTAGTAGTTGGAGATAAGGTTTCTGGAATACTTCATAGAGTACCAGCTAATGTTATAGGTGATGGTGAAAGAAGTATAAAAGAATTAGTAGAAGAAAAGAATAAAAATCCACTAAGGGGGAAGGGATATAAAACTCCTTTAGAAAAAATCAACTTAGATGATCATGTTGCATTGTTCTTAAAGCAAGATGGATTAGATTTTAATTATATTCCTAATAAGGATGAAATAGTATATCTAAGGGAAAACTCCAATATTAGTACAGGTGGAGATAGTGTAGATTACACAGATGAAATTCCAGATGCTTATAAAAAGATTGCTGTGGAATCGGCACAGGCAGTAGGAGCTAGAATCTGTGGTGTAGATATGATGATAGAGGATTATAATAGAGAAGAAATTAATTATTCTATAATAGAATTAAACTTTAATCCAGCTATTCATATTCATTCTTATCCGTATAAAGGAAAAGAAAGAGAAATAGCAAAGGATATATTAGAAGAACTTAATTTCATTAAATAAGATAGAAATAATAAATAAGGTGCTTTGCACTATTAAAAGTAAGAATGAAAAAGTAAGGGGTATCTTTAGTAACTCTTATGTAATAATATAAACAATTATTGAATGAGCTGTCTTTTTAGATGGCTCATTTTTTATAAATAAATTCAAAAAAATTTTTTTAGATAAAGTAAAGCTTATTATATTTACATAATATATATTTTTAACCATAGGTGGTATAATATTATACATAATAATCTGTAGTTAAACTACAAATTTAAAGAATTATTAGGTGTTTTTAATTTATAGTAAATGTAATAATAAATACAATATTAATAATATTATTATAAAAGGAGTGGTTTAGATGAATTATAGAGTAAATAAGGATTATGTTTTAAATACTGCAAAAAAGATATTAGAGTTTGATAGTCCAACGGGATTTTGCTTTGATATTATGGAAGAAATAAAAAAGATTGCTACTGGCTTTGGATATGAATTTACTACTACTAGAAAAGGCTGTGGAGTAATAACTGTTAAAGGTGAAAGTAATGAAAGAGTTATAGGACTGGCTGCTCATGTAGATACTTTAGGTGCTATGGTTAGGTCAATAACTAGTAGTGGAACATTAAAGTTTACATTACTTGGAGGACCTATTCCAGCTACTATGGATAGTGAATACTGTAAGATTAGAACTAGGGATGGAAAGATTTATACTGGTACTTTTTTAAGCACAAGTCCAGCAGTTCATGTTTATCCAGATAGTAAGGATAAAAAGCGTGATCCTGAAAATATGGAAGTTAGAATAGATGAGAAAGTTTTATCAAAGAAGGACGTTGAAGACTTAGGAATATGTCCTGGTGATTTTATATTCTTAGATACTAAGACTATTATTACTGAAAGTGGATTTATTAAATCTAGATTTATAGATGATAAGGGTAGTGTAGCTGCTTTAATGGGGCTTTTAGAGCTTTTAAATAGGGAAAAAATTACACCCAAATATACAATAAAATTATTTATTTCAGTTTATGAAGAAGTTGGGCATGGGGCTTCATATATACCACAAGATATAACTGAAATGATTGCTGTGGATATGGGATGTATTGGTGATGACTTATCTTGTACAGAATATGATGTATCAATTTGTGCTAAGGATTCAGGTGGGCCTTATGATTATAATATGGTAACTTCACTAATAAACCTTGCAAAGGATAATAATATTAAGTATGCAGTAGATATATATCCAATGTATGGTTCTGATGTAGGAGCTGCATTAAGAGGGGGGAATGATATTAGGGGAGCACTTATAGGTCCGGGAGTACATGCTTCTCATGGTATGGAAAGAACTCATTATGAAGGATTAGAAAATACAATTAAGCTTTTATTAGCATATATAAGTTAAAATAAATACTTTACATTTTATTAAGATATATAAGTTAAAATAAATATTTTACACTTTATTAAGTTATATTTAAGAAAATTAATATTTTTTGTTAAGTTTATATTAAGAAAGATGGGGTAAACTAAGAGTCATTAGAAGATGACTTGGAGTGTGGAGATTATGGACAGCATACAAATAGTGTTAGAGTATTTTGCTAGATATGGATTGATATTTGTTTTTATAATTATATTTTTAGAGTATTTAAATTTTCCGGGGCTAGGAGCAGCTATTATAATGCCAGCTTTAGGTATTGCAGTTGCAAAAGCTAATATGAACTTTATAGTTGCACTTTTCATATCAGTTATAGCTGGATCATTGGCTAGCTATGTACTATATGGAATTTCTTATTGGTTTGGTCAACCTATACTGACATGGGTTTATAATAAGTTTCCAAAGACAAGGAATTCTATAGATAAAGTATGTCAGTATATAGAAAATTATGGTGATAAGGGAGTTTTAATTATAAGACTTCTTCCTGCTGTAAGAACATTAATTCCTTTTGTAGCAGGAATGTTTAGAATGAACGTAGTAAAGTTTTCTATATATTCAACTTTAGGAATAGCAATTTGGAATTCTGTATTTATGTATGCAGGATATGCATTTGGATATTATTTTATATAAGTTGTAATTAAGTTTTTACATTTTATGAAGTTTTATTTTGTGTTGAAAACAATTAATATATGAAGTTATTTAAACAACTTATATCTAAATTAAAAGATCGATTCTTTCAATTTAGATAATTTACTAAAGAATTATTTTTAATTTATAATGATATAAAACTATAGATATAGATTATTGATTGAAAACTATAGTTAATATTTTATTTTACATATATCATATTATTAAACCTTGAATATATTATATTATGATATCTCAAGGGGTGAATAATATGAGTGAAAATGAAATAGCAGGAGATTCATCAGAGAGTTTAAATGAAGAATCTAAAGAAAAAAAGTGTATTCCTGTGAATCCATCGGATCCAAATACAGTTCCTAAATTTGTGGATAAGCTACCTTTACCATATGTAGAGAAAACTAATTCTGAAATATATGAATATGGCGAAGAAAGATCAATGTACAGAATAACTATGAAGGAAAGCAAACATTACTTTTCTTCTTATTTTCCGCCAACAAAAGTATGGGGATATAATGGACTTTATCCAGGACCTACAATTGAAGCTTTTAAGAATATACCAACTTATGTTTTGTGGGAAAATCAATTACCTAAAAAGCATTTTTTACCTTATGATAGAACCTTACATGGAACAGTGGATGATCCAGAAAATAAGACAGTAGTTCACTTGCATGGAGCCAAGGTAGAAAGTAGTAGTGATGGTCATCCGGAAGCATGGTTTACAAGAGATTTTAATATTGTTGGACCTACTTTTAAAAGAAAAGTATATAAATATGATAATTATCAGTCAGGAACAACATTATGGTATCATGATCATGCTATGGGACAAACTAGATTAAATGTTTATGCAGGTCTTGCAGGCTTTTATATTTTAAGAGATGAATTAGAAGAAAGATTAAACTTACCAAAGGGTCAATACGAAATTCCTATAATGATTCAAGATAAATCCTTTAAAGAGGATGGAGAGCTATTTTATCCAGATAAGCCTCCTTTCCCAATAGGGACTAATCCATCAATAGTTCCTGGATTTTTCGGTAATACAATAGTGGTAAATGGCAAGGTGTGGCCATATTTAGATGTTGAACCTAGAAAGTATAGATTTAGAATATTAAATGCATCTAATAGAAGAGAATATATTTTAAGATTATCTAATGGAGCTGAATTTGTTCAAATTGGAACAGATGGTGGGTTAATAGAAATGCCTATGAATCTTTCTAAATTCAAGGTTATGCCAGCAGAAAGAATAGATCTAATTATAGATTTTTCAAAGTATAAAGGTGAAGAAATTCTATTAATGAATGATTATACAGCAGCACCAACTGAAGGAACTAATATGATTCTAAAGTTTAATGTGGTAAAGAAGTTAAAAGGAAAAGATGATAGCACTATTCCAGAAACTTTAAGAGTTGATCATGGACCTAACATTAATGCTGTGAGCAAAAAGAGAAGGGTATCTTTTGGTGTGCAAACTGACCATTATGGAAGACCTCAATTCCAAATAGATGAGATGTTATGGACTGATCCTTCAACAGAAAATCCTAAGTTTGATTCAGTTGAGATATGGAATTTAATTAATCCTATGTTTGGTGGACATCCTATCCATATCCATTTAGTACAGTTTAAAATATTATGGAGAAGACCTTTCGATGTAGAAAATTATAATAATACAGGTAAAGTAATATTTACAGGGGAGGAAGAACCACCTAAAGATTATGAAATGGGATTTAAAGATACTGTAGATGCAGAACCAGGAAAAGTTACTAGATTAATAATGCAGTTTAAAGGATATTCAGGAGATTACGTTTGGCATTGTCATTTCTTAGAGCATGAAGATAATGAAATGATGAGACCTTTAAGAGTATTAGATTGCTGTAAGTAGGGTAAAAGATAGATGGTTTTAATTTAGATAATTTACTATTATTAAAAAAACAGAGGGGCTGTCTCAAAAACAGCCCAATTAATAATTTAAAATTAAGAATTAAAAAAATTGAAATTAAAAATGAATAATGGGTTATGTAATTCTTCATTATTCATTCTTAATTTTTCATTGCGCGACAGCGCAGTAGGGGGAGGATTTATGTATAAGAATATAATTTTTGACTTAGGAAACGTTCTTTTAAGTTTTACTCCAATGGAGTATTTAAAGAGTAAGATAAAAGAAGAGAATATTGAAAGTGTATTTAAAGCAGTATTTCAAAGTGAAGAATGGATTATGTTAGATAGGGGAACAATTACTGAAAAAGAAGCTATATCTAATATAATTGAAAGAAACTTAGACTATAAAGATGATATTAATTTGGCTTTTGAAAATTGGTATGATATATTAAGCCCAATTGAAGAGACAATTAATATATTAGAAGAGCTAAAAGAAAAAGGGTATAAACTATATTATCTATCTAACTTCCATCAGTTAGCTTTCGAAGAAGTAGTAAAAAAGAATAAATTTTTCGAAGTTTTCGATGGTGGGGTTGTATCTTATGCTGAAAAACTTATTAAGCCAGATGAGGCAATATATAAGCTTGTATTAGAAAGATATAAATTAAATCCTAGTGAAACAATATTTATTGATGATACTAAGGCAAATGTAGAAGGGGCTAATAGAATAGGAATTAAAACAATTTTCTTAGAGAAACCTGGTACATTAAGAGAAAATCTTAAAGAGTTAAGTATAGACATAGATTAAGATATTATAACATAGAGCAAGAAAATACAAATACTTAGTTTTATAGTGGACATATTTAAGTTTGTGATTACTTGAAGTAAGGGGAGTAAATAATGAACTTATATAGCCACTTTTTTATTTATTAACTTACCTATTATACTTGTATATAGAATAGTAGTGAGTTAAAATAAAGTGATTCTTAGCAATGGTAGCTATCGAATAAATAAAGTTTTTTAAAAGTTAAAAAAAAGAGGGAGTCTTATGAATATAAATAAATTTAAAGATATGAGCTTAAATAATGAAATTTTAAAAGCTCTAGATAACTTAGGATTTGAGCATCCATCGGAAGTTCAAAAAGAAGTTATTCCAGAAATGTTAAATAAAAATGATATAGTAGTAAAGTCACAAACAGGTAGTGGAAAGACTGCAAGTTTTGGGATACCACTTTGCGAATTAATAAATGAAGAAGAAAATATAGTGAAGGCATTAATATTAGTACCTACTAGAGAGCTTGCAATGCAAGTTAAAGAGGATATTTCAAATATCGGAAGACTAAAGAAAATTAGAGCTGCAGCTATATTTGGAAAACAACCCTTTAACGAGCAAATAAGAAAGTTAAAACAAAGGGTACATATTGTATGTGGAACTCCAGGAAGAGTAATAGACCATATTAAAAGGGAAAACTTAGATACAAGTAAAATAGAATATGTAGTTATAGATGAAGCAGATAAAATGCTTAATATGGGATTTATAGATCAAATAGCAGAGGTATTAAATGATTTGCCAGAAAATAAAAGTACTGCACTTTTCTCAGCTACAATACCTAGTGAAATTGAAGGCTTGTATGAAAAATATATGAAAGAACCAAAGGTTCTAAATATAAAATCTAAGGTCTTTAATAGAGAAAAAATCAGTGAAAAGTATATAATTTCAAATAGAGAAGATAAATTTAAAACATTATTAAAACTTCTTTATAATTATACAGATGATTCAGCAATAGTATTTTGTAATACTAAAGAATCAGTAAGAAATCTTAGCTCTTTGCTTAGAAAAGAAAATATTAAAGTAAATGAGCTACATGGAGATATGGATCAAAAGGAAAGATTAAAAGTAATGGATAGCTTTAAAGGTAAAGAATTTAAAGTATTAGTAGCTACAGATATTGCTGCTAGAGGAATTCATATTAACCATATAACAAATGTATTTAATTACGAAGTACCTATGGAAAAGGAAAGTTATGTTCACAGAATAGGAAGAAGTGGTAGAGGAGATAAGAATGGTTTAGCTATTACTTTAACTTCTACAGGAGAAAAAAGATTTTTAGAGGACATAGAAGAGTATATAGGATATAAAATTGAAGAAATAACTATTCCTGAATATGAAAAAGTTATTGAGGGAAGAAAAAGATTTCTTGAAGATCAAAAAACTAATTATGGAAATAGTAATAATAAGAAAAAATCTATACATAGTGAAGTTACTAAGCTTTATATAGGGGCTGGCAAGAAAAAGAAGATTAGAAATATCGATATTCTTGGAGCTTTAAGCAACTTAGATGGTATTACTGGAGAAGATATAGGTATAATTGATGTTCAAGATGGATTTTCTTATGTAGATATTTTAAATGGAAAAGGTAATATAATTTTAAGGAAGCATAAAGAAATAAAAGTAAAGGGAAAAATAGCCAAGATAAGTAGAGCTAAAAACTAAGTTATAAATTTCAGGTAAAGTAATAA
>NZ_JAWGSV010000095.1:0-11076 GCF_032552055.1 Clostridium sp.
ATAATCAATATGTAATCCTGTTTTTATTCCTTTAAATTTTCCTAAAGTTGCTCTAGCGTATATTTCTTTATCATAATCTTGAACTGCAACAAACCTTTTACTACTATATTTTCCCTGAGTAAACTCTGTAACAGCTTTACTTTTAGGTCCTGCATTTAAATCTCCCATTAAAATTGCAGGATAATCGTCTTGCTTATTCTTATTTTCAATATACTCTCCAATCTTTTTAAGACCATATTCCCTAGCTTTAGGTAGCAGAAAATCTAAATGAGTATTATATACACGTATAAGGTTCCCCTCTTCAAGTTCTACTAATGCTGTAGTACAGATTCTTGGAAATACTGAATACCATACAGCACTTCCCATTTTATCTGGTTTATCAGATAACCAAAAAGTGCTGTGTTCAAGTATCCTATGTCTTTTTGCAACTAATATATCATTTCTTTCTATAAAATATCTAGAACTTCTTGGATTACCTACTATATTATAGTTAGAAATCTCAGAAGATAAGTCACTATACATCTTATTATTTAATTCTTGTACACCAATAATGTCATAATCATTATTATTAATAATTTCATATACTAATTTTTTTCTAGTATTCCATCTATTATTAATATCTAATAGAAAATCAGTCCTTAAGTTAAAGGTTAGTACCTTCATACTTTATCTCCTTATAATGTCGCTATTTTGCAGCAAAAGAAATTTTATCTCTTATTTTCAGCTTATCTAAAACAACCCCTGATACTACAAATATTATTCCACTTGCAATAGGTTGTATCATCTCCATAAATAAAGTTGCTATTGGTGATAAAAAGTTTCCTGAAATTATTGCTCCAGCTAAATAATATCCAAATACTCCTATTATCCCAGCTAAAAATACTGCAAGAACATTTCTCTTTGAAATTATATTATCACTTTTTGAAGAAAAGCAAAATACCATCATAGGTTTTATTATCATTGTAGGTAATATCCATAATACCCCACCAGTTAATCCATCTGAAAGTGCACCACCAATTCCCGCTGCAATCATGGCATAAGGAGTAGGTAATATTACAGCTGATAAATATATAAAAGCATCACCTAAATGTATATATCCCCCATTAAAGCCTGTTGGTATATGAAAAAATATTATACTTACACATATTAAAGCTGAAAATAGAGCTGTTAATACTATATTCCTAGTTCTATTACTTGTATTCATTAATTAAAATCAACTCCTTTAAAAAGGCTTCAAACATAATTCCTTCATTAGTATCAGTTTTAAACTTAGATGTAAATTCTATTACTTTATATATGAAGTCAGTTGCATGTTTGATAGCATAGTTTAAATCATGGTTATTCATAAGTAATCCTATAATAATTGATGTAAATACATCTCCCGTTCCACTATAGGACTCATGATTGAATTTTGACTTTACTTTAAAAACTTCGTTTTTTCCTTTATCATAAGCATAGTTATATATATTATTTCCTTTTATTATTCCAGTTATTATTACTTTTTCTGGACCAAGATTACTTATCTTTTTGCAGATTTCAATAACTTTTTCATCGCTAGTATTATATTTATCGTATTCTTCTCCTGTCAATATGCAAGCTTCTGTTAAATTAGGAGTTACTATATTAGCAATTGAAACTAAGTGTTTCATTTTACTACACATGCTGCTAGTAAAGGTATCATATTTAACTCCGTTATCTCCCATAACAGGATCAACTACTACTAAAGTATTATCTCTTTCATTAACAAAATCTAAAACTATATCTATTTGTTTCTCTGATCCTAAGAATCCACTATAGATACAATCAAAATTCATACCTAGTGTTTTCCATGAATCCTTATATTTAATCATCTCATCTGTAATATCTAAAAAAGTGTACTGATCAAAGCCAGTATGGCATGATAAAACAGCTGTTGGATAAGGACAACACTGTACCCCTAAAGCTGATAATATTGGTATTGCTGCCGTTAAAGAACACCTTCCTACTCCTGATAAATCATTAATTGTTGCTATCTTTTTAACTTCTTTCATAAGTGCACCTACTCTTTTTTAAGTTATTTATATATAATAATCCAAGATTTTCATTTTGTCTATTGTATCGGTACAAATTGTAATTAGTTTTGAATAAGTAAAAGATAAAAAATTCATATATCACTTAAAGAGGCTTTGGAAACAGAATATTAGCTTATAGTATTAGAGCCTACAGTATATTTAACAAATAAGCACAATATATACGTTTCAATAAAGAATCTACATTTTGAGGATTTATATTATTTAAGTAAAAATAGTTTTGAAAGTAAATTTCATTAATTGAAAGCTTATATATCTTTTGATTTTATATAAGTTGATTGTGTAATCACCTAGCTGAAACTTTAAATATGAAATAATTTAATAAAATGCAAAATATTATTTCAACTTATATACCTAAAAAAAATAGTTGTGAATCCTTTAAAAGAATGCTGATATCAACCCTAAAAACCTCAAAAAAGCTGTCGCATTAACTTCTGCGACAGCCTCTTTAAAAAGACCTCTAGGAGTTTCCTCCTCAGATTTTCACTTTTCATTTTTACCTTTTATCTTTTAACTATAATTCAATAACCATACTTAAAAGCTTATTACTTCTATCTATAAAACTATTCATTTCTTCGGCATTTAGTTCTTTATTAGATAAAAGTGCAATATCTACAATATACTTACTTATTAATTCAAGCTTTTCCTTATTATCATCATTATTATTTAGAGCTATCTTCTTTATAATAGGATTATTACTATTTAGCACTAAAGTCTTTTCTTCATTAAACATATTTGGCATATCCATACCACCAAACATCTTACTCATTTCTAACATTCTTCTTGATTCTTCAGAAATTAAAATAATAGCAGGTGTTTCAAGATTCTTTAATCCTTGAACTTTAACTTCCTTTATATCTTTAATATTTAATTCCTTAAATGTGTCTTCTATCTTTTTATTAAAATCTGATGTATCTTCACTATTTTCTTCTTTTAAGATATCAGATATATCAGAATCAATTCTTGCAAAAGTAACACCTGGTTCTTTTGCTTCTAAGAAGCTAATAAAATGATTATCTAAAGAACAATCTAAAACTAATGCATCTAAATCCACATCCTTAAACATCTTTATATATTGAGATTGTTGCTTTTCATCAGTTACATAAAAGACTTTGTTTTCATGCTTTTCCTTATTATTTTCTAGATATTCTTTTAAAGTTATATACTCACCATTTAATCTTCTAAAAATAACTATATCTTTTATCTTCTCATAAAAACTTTCATCTCTTAAGCATCCATACTTAATAAAGATTTGAATGTCTTTCCAGAAATTATTAAAGCTTTCCTTTTCATTTTTAGATAAAGAGACTAGCTTATCAGCCACTTTCTTAACTATATGTTTAGATATCTTCATTACATCCTTATCTTTTTGCAGGAAGCTTCTAGAAACATTTAAAGGTAAATCTGGACAATCTATTGTTCCTTTTAAAAGTAATAAAAAGTCTGGTATAACTTCTTTTATATTATCTGCAACAAATACTTGATTGTTATATAACTTTACTTGACCTTCAGTTGCTTCTAACTCATGCTTTAGTTTAGGGAAATATAATATTCCTTTTAAGTTAAATGGATAATCTACATTTAAATGAATCCAGAATAGAGAATCGTTAAAATCTCTAAATACTTTCTTATAGAAAGCCTTATATTCTTCATCACTACAATCCTTTGGAGCTTTCATCCATAGTGGATTAGTATCATTTAAAGGTTTCTTATCTTCTTCCTTATTCTCAGAATTTTCATCCTCTAAGTAAATTTCTATAGGTAAGAAAGAACAGTATTTCTCTATTATTTCTCGAACCTTATATACTTCTAAAAAGTCAGTACTATCATCATCAACAAATAAAGTAATAGTAGTACCCCTTGTTTTTCTTTCTAATGATGGTGAGATTTCATATTCAGTTCCACCTTCACATACCCAAGTTACAGCTTCAGCATCATCAATATATGATAAAGTATCTATTTGAACTCTTTTTGCTACCATAAATGCTGAATAAAAACCTAATCCAAAGTGACCAATAATATCTTTGTCATCATTGATTTGATCCTTATACTTATTGATAAAGTCCTCAGCTCCAGAAAAGGCAACTTGATTTATATATTTTTTCACTTCCTCTTCTGTCATTCCAATACCATTATCAATAAACTTTAATGTCTTTTCAGATTTATTAATTGATACTGTTACAGAGTACTTATTATCAGCATCTTCCTTAGCTTCACCTAGGCTAACCAATCTTTTATATTTACTTATTGCATCACACCCATTACTAATAAGCTCTCTTATAAAAATATCCTTATCTGAATATAACCATTTCTTAATAATTGGGAAAATATTCTCTGTATGAATGGAAATATTCCCTTTATTTTTCTCCATAAAAAACACCCTCCTTTTATGTAAAATATTTTATTGAAAATTGAAAATCTTGTCAATATTCATTATAGACTATTTAGTCTAAAATTACCTTAATAAAGCTATTTTTCACACCAATTACACTTAATTTATTATTAATATAATCATTTATTATATTAATTGATTCCTCTGATATCCTTTCACCTGGAAGAACTAAAGGAATACCAGGTGGATAAGGAACTATTGCTTCCATGGCAATTTTATTAGCTGCATCTTCAAGCTTAACTAGTTCACCTTTTAAATTAAACACCTCATACGGTTCTAATATCTTTTCATTAGTAATGCTGTTAAAGATAAAATCATTTCCTTCTGACTTAATATTCCTTATTTCCAGCTCATTAATTGCCTCATATAATTTAATAAAATCCTCTTCTATATTTGAAGGAGATAATATTAAAACAACGCCCTTAGCAAAACTCATTTCAGCTTGAATCTTTCTACTTCTTAAGTATTCTAATAATTTATGACCACTATATCCATTCTTTAGAGTCATTATATATCTACTCTTATCTATTCCATATCCTTCTTTAATATTATCCTTCGATATTATACTAACCTTATTTAATTTATTAATTTTAATTCTATATTCTTCGGCTTTTTCTATTAATGTATTATAATCTTTCTCTGCATAATTATCTAAATAGTATCTAGCATAATCTAATGAAGACATAATCAAATAAGAAGGTGATGTTGTCATAAAAGCTCTTATATAAAAGTTCAAATTATCATCTTCTACATTTGATAATAAATATCCTCCTTGAGTTAGGGCTGGAAGAGTCTTATGTGGACTTAATATTACATAGTCCCCTAAAGCTGCAATAGATTTTGGTAAATTATCTGCAAAACCATAGTGAGCTCCATGAGCTGCATCTATAATAATTTTTAATCCCTTTTCTTTAAGCTCTTTAAATATTGATATATCTTCATAATAAATCCCATAATAATTAGGATTAGTTAGTATTATTCCCTTTGGATTTTTAGCTATACTTAAGGTTTTAATAATTTCTTCTTTAGATGGAGGCATAAAGATTCCAATTTCCTTATCTATAACTGCATCTATATAAATTGGTTTAAGCTTTCTTAAAATAAGACCATTATATACAGACTTATGGCAGTTTCTTTCTACTAGAACCTCATCCCCCTCATTAAATGCCGAAAATATTGCTGCTAAATTACTAGCAGTACTTCCATTTACAACAAAATATCCTCTTTTCACCTTATAAGCCTTAGCTAATAAGTCTTCTGCTTCCTGAATTACTCCCTCTGGAGAATGTAAGTTATCTAAAGGATCTACTTCTGTTATATCTAATTCTCCAAGGGTATTTGCAAACTTTTCTCCTAATCTATCCCTTAAAAATGCCTTTCCACTTTTATTTCCAGGCATTGATAAAATCAAATTATTTTCTTCTTTATAATCTAAAACTGCTTCTAATAAAGGTGCTTTTTTCATATTTACCTCTCTTAATTATAAATAATTTCAGTAGAACTGTTTCTTAGTACTTTCTTAGCAACTTCTAATATTTCATTTATTGTAATATCTTCTAATCCTTCTATTTCATCATTATATATTTTATAGTTACCAAACATAGTACTATAAGTAGAAAGTTCCTTAGCTGCAATAATATTTTGCTCTTCTCTAAATAACCTTTTTAGCTTTAAGGACTTACCTAAAGAAGAAATATCTACTTTAAAATTCTCACCTTCCATATTGATAATATCACTTATACAATTATCTAATAACTCTATAGATTTATCTAACTTTTCTACTGAGGTGCTAAAATTAACTTTATATAATTTTATATACTTTTCATTAGAAACCTTTGTTAATACATCATAAACTAACGAGTTTTTAGTTCTTAAAGTATCAAACAATATAGAATTAACACCTTCTCCAAAATATTCATTAAAAAGTCTAAAAACTTTAAGTTCCTTAAAAGTAAGCTCATTAATTGGGAATACACGTTGAACTCTAGCTATTTTGCTACCTTCCTTTTTATCCTTATATATATTAAAATTACTTATTTCATAATCTATATCATTAATTACTTCTGCATTACTATTATCTTTCCATGTAGAAAAGTACTTCTTCACTATGTCTAAAATCTTATTAAATGGCATTGAGCTTACTATTGCTATTGAAGTTTTACTAGGTGAATAGTTTTCCTTATAAAACTCCTTTACATCTTCTAGCATTATATTATTTAAATCATTTTCTCTACCTATTATAGGATATTTTATTCTTCTATTAGTAAAGCTATTTAAAAATAGTTTATCCTCACAATATTGCTCTATTTCCTCATCCCATTCTTCTAATTCTTCTTTAATAACTTCCATTTCTTCAGAAAATCCCTTTTTATCAAAAATAGGATTTATAATTAAGTCAGAAAATAATTCTATTCCCTTTTCCAAGTCTTCATTAAGTAAAGTTCCATAATAAATTACATATGGATAATTTGTCATGGCATTTTGGAAAGCAAATATACTGCTCAATGTCTTATTAATTTCTTCTTCAGACTTAGTTTTTGTTCCCTTATAAACCATATGCTCTGTTATATGTGCAAGCCCCAGCAAATCCTTTTCCTTGCACGCTCCAGCATCTACAGAAATAGAAATGGATGTAAGCTTTGATGTTGTTTCTTTATAAATAACCTTAATATTATTATCTAGTATTACTTCCATAAAGAATCTACTCCTCCTTTATTACAATATAATTGTAAATTAAAAGCTGGCACTTGACTATTCAAATTCCAGCTTTTAATAATATTATTCTGCTTTTAATGCTATTGCGCATTCAATTCTTTTCTTTTGCATAGCACAACCAATTTCATAAGGTATATTCATATCACCATTAAAGTTTACGTTGTTAGCTTGGCATCCTCCACTACAATAGAATCTTGCCCAGCAATCTCTACATTTTGGCTTATTATATATATGTGCCTTCTTAAACTTTTTACCAAGATCAGCATCATAAGTATCATCATAAATACTTCCTAACTTGTATTCTTCTTTTCCTACAAATTGATGGCATGGATAAACTTCACCTTGAGGAGTTATAGCAACATACTCAAATCCAGCTCCACAACCTGAAATTCTCTTATAAACACAAGGTCCACCATTTAAATCTACATTGAAATGATAGAATTTATATTCATCCTTACCTTCTCTTTTTCTTCTTACCATATCTTCATAAAGCTTATCATAGTTCTTCATTATTTCAGGTAAATCTTCAGTTCTTAGTGAAAGAGGATGTCCATCTTCTAGTACTACAGGTTCAATAGAAACTTCTTTAAAGCCCTCATTTACCATAGCCATTACATCTTCATAGAAATCTGTATTAGCTCTAGTAAAAGTACCTCTTACATAGTACATCTTACCTGGAGTTCTCTTTTCTATCATCTTCTTTATATTTGGAAGGATATCGTCATAAGATCCAGAACCATCTACCTTAATTCTAACATTATCATTAACACATTTTCTTCCATCTAATGATAATATAATATTACCCATTTCCTTATCCATAAAGTCCATCATTTCATCATTTAATAAAGTAGCATTTGTAGTCATGGTAAATCTAATATTTTTCTTCCATTCCTTTTCATTATCCCTTGCATACTTTATTATTTCTTTTATAGTATCCATTATCATAGTTGGTTCGCCACCAAATAAATCTATTTCTATATTTCTTCTAGGACCACTTCTCTTAACAACATAATCTATTGCCTTTTTTGCAGTTTCAATAGACATAACCCCTTTATGTCCATTATATTCCCCTTCATCTGCAAAACAATATTTGCATCTTAAATTACAGCCATGAATTATATTTAAGCATACAGCCTTTATATAATCTCTATCATCCATTGATCCATGTGCTATATCTTCATACTGATCTTCAGAATATAATAAACCTTCCTTAACTAGTTCCACCATTTCATCATAGGCTTCTGCAATAGTTTCTTCATCGTATTTCCCTTTAAGTAACTCTATTATTTCTGACTTTTTCTTCATTCCTTCATCATGAACTAAATCATATACAAGTTCATCTACAATATGAACTGCTCCTGTATTAACATCTAGTACAAAGTAATTTTCACCTTGCTTAAATTTATGTATTAACGACATTTTATTACCTCCAAAAGTTTTATTAAAAAGTCAAGGAGCTGTCCCACAAGGACAGCCCAATTAATAATTAACAACTAATAATGATTAATTCTTAATTTTTAATTATTCACTTTTCTTTGTGTTGCAGCTCCTTCTCTTAATTAATTTTCACACTCTAAGTTTGCAACTGTACATGAAGTTTTGCAAGCTGATTGACATGAGTTAGCACATTCTTTACAGCCTGGCTTAACTAAGCTGTTTTTAATGTTAGTCTTGTTGATTGTCTTAATATGCTTCATAATAATATCTCCCCCATATTACAAATTCTTTCCGATTATATCACAAAATATTAAATTTTTAAAGACAATATTTCCTTTATTCTCTATATTTTAATTGTTTAAATATTCTTCAAACCTTCTAATATTAGCTTTCTTTCCTATAACTACAATTAAATCATTTTCTCTTAAAACATATTCTGGATCAACTTCAATCATAGTTTCTTCATCTCTCTCTACAGCAATTATATTTAAGTTGAACTCATGTCTGATTTTAGATTTCAATACACTTTTACCATCTATCCTATTTGTAGCTCTTAATTCTTCTATATGAATATCATTATTTAACTCTATAAATTCTAAAGCTTCTTCATTAAGTAATCTATTTGCAATTCTTATAGCCATATCATTTTCAGGATAAACTATTTCTGCACCTATCTTCTTTAATACACATCCTTGCTCGTAAGTATTAGCTTTAGCGATAACCCTCTTAACCCCCATATTAATAACATTTAGAGTAGTTAATATACTTACATCAATCTTTTCTCCAATACATACAAATACTGTACCACAATTTTGTATTCCTGTTTCTAATAGAGTTTCTTTATTTAAATTATTTACTACAAAAGCATTATCTGTATATGATCTAATTTGCTTCACTTTATTTTCATCACTATCTAACACTACAACATCTTTTCCTGCTTCAATTAAAGTTTTTGCTAAAGCAAATCCAAATCTACCTATTCCTATAATTCCAAATTCTACTGCTGGTTTAAGATTAAACATAATATTTCCCCCTATCCTATAATTACTGCTTCTTCTGAATAAGAAGCACCTTGATTTTGTTTAAAGGACCAAATAGTTGCCATAGTCATAGGTCCAAGTCTACCGATAAACATTATTACAGATAAAATTATCTTACTAGGATCAGTTAAGTCTGGTGTTATTCCAGTAGATAATCCAACTGTACCAAAGGCACTAGTAGTTTCAAATAACAATTGCATAAATGAGTAATTTGGTTCTAAAACACTTAACATAAATGTTCCCATACAAACTACTAATAAAGCTAAAATTATTAAATTAAAAGCCTTAATTATTGTATTAGCAGGTATTTTTCTCTTAAAAGCAGTACAGTACTTATTAGTTGCTGTGCTATACATACTTCTAAATAAAGTAAACATTGTAGTAGTTTTTATACCCCCTCCTGTAGATCCAGGTGAAGCACCAATAAACATTAAAATTGTTAAAGTAAATAATCCTGCATTTGTAAAGTTACTTAATGGATAGGTACTAAATCCTGCTGTTCTTGCTGAAGTACTAAAGAAAAAGGCTCCAAGCCATGAAATATCTTCAGTTGCCTTTAAGAATACAGTTCCAACTATAAGTAAGAAGGCTGTCATTACAATTACTACTTTAGTATGTAAACTAAATTTGCTAAACTTTTTATACACTATTATTTCTCTAATTACTAAGAATCCTAATCCACCAAATATAATAAGTCCACAAGTTGTAAGATTTAATAATATATTACTTTGGTAAGGGATTAAATTCTGAAGGCCTCCTAATATATCAAAACCTGAATTATTAAAGGCTGCTACTGAATGGAAAACACTAATTCCCAAAGCATCTAATGGACTGTAGTCTTTTGAAAAGACTATATAGCTTAATATAGTACCTATTAATTCAAAGCTTAATGTCATAATTAATACTGCTTTAACTAACCTAACTAAACCTTGCATTGTATCTAAATTCATGGATTCTTTTATAAGCATTCTTTCCTTAATACCTACTTTTTTACCCATAAGTAATATTACCCCAACACCTACCGAAGTTACTCCAAGGCCTCCTATTTGGATCAAGAGAGCCACTACAGTTCGTCCAAAAACAGTAAAGGTATCTGCTGTGTCAACTGCTATTAATCCAGTAACACAAACTGCACTAGTTGAAGTAAATAAAGCATCTACAAAGGTAACTGTTTGTCCATCTCTTATTGAAATAGGTAATTTTAATAAGAGAGCTCCAATCAAAATAACTGAAAAAAACCCTAATACAATAATTCTACCAGGGCTTATTTTCTTTAATACTCCCATAATAAAGATCTCCTTCATAATATAAGTAATATTTTATGTCGTATCCATTTTATCAATTTATGCTTAATTATATATTCCTAAAATTTGACTGTCAATTTCTTTATTTTTACCGAAATTCTCTTAATTTAGCCCTGAAA
>NZ_JAWGSV010000096.1:0-11037 GCF_032552055.1 Clostridium sp.
CCTATAAACTAAAAATTCTTAAAGCAATTATCACTTTTTATATCTTATAAGTCATGATCAAAAGCTATATTCATTCTTTTCTTTTCTTCATTTAATATTAATTGTAAATTCTTATTTTCTATTTCTGTTAAAGCTAAATCATTACCTACATCATTATTTATTTTGAACCAGGATTTACTCAAGAAATGATCTTTTATTTCTTTTGTAGAAAAGTTCAAACCATATCTGGCATATATTTCATTTCTAGCAATAATTAGTTCCCAATCTGTTAATTCGCTTATTTTATCTGCTGACTGTAATTGTCTATTACTTGATTCCAATACATAGTCTCTTTTTATATCTCCAGCTTTTTCATAAGCTTTCTTTAAGTATTCAATGCTTCCTAACATTTCAAAATTCAATGCTTCTATCTCTGATGGCAAAATCCCATCAAATTCAGGATTTTCCTTATACCAACTTTTGCTTTGAAAGTATTTTTTCAGGTTTTCTTTTCCAGTGAAGCTATAACCATATCTTGCAAGCATTTCATTGCGTGCTATGAATATTTCATCAATTGTATAATCATTTAACTCTGAAAATGTTATTTCTTTAGTGTTGCTTGTACTTATGACATATTCATTTTTAAGTCTAGGTGATTTATCTAACCTATCTTTATCCATTTGCCATTTATTTTCTTTATTATTATCTTGAGGTTTATCTTCATTATCCTCAACTTCATTATCCTCAGCTTCATTTATATCTATTTTCTGATCAACCGAATTATCTTCACTAATCTTGTCATTAACCTTACCAGCTTTATCATTATACTTACTTTTAATAACATAGGCAGCCGTAACTACTAACCCTACAACTAATATTATTGAAGTAACTATGATAATTTTATTTTTCCATCCATTTTTATCTGACTTTTGATATTTTTCTTCGTCTTTATACTTATTATTAACTTCTGTATTATGTAAATCTTGATTTTTTAAATTACCTTCAATATTATTTGATTTATCTGTATCTTTATTTACTATATCTTGGTCCTTATAACAATCTGAAACTTTCACATTTTCAGTTATCACAGGTTTTCCACAATTAGTGCAGAATTTTTGTTCTTTATTTAATTTATTCCCACACCTTGTACAAAACATAATTATCTCCCCCTTTAGCATTATTATTTATATTATCCAGATTTATCCCTTCTTTATTATAAACTTTTTACCAATCTTGTCCATATTTTCGACAAAACTAGATTAAAATTATATCTCCATTGTATTATTAACCATTTTTTTGAATTACTTTTTAATATTTATTAATATAGTCTAAATTTGTTACTTTAACACTTCTTCTTCAACTATGTATCTATATTTAATGTAGTAATTTCTCTATTTATTCTTTAGTTAAGTTTATCTACTTTTCAGCTTCTATTTCCTTAACAAGAGTTGATTATACTAATTCTTAAGTTAATCCCTTAATATTATTTAATATATAGAAAAAGCTATTTGAACAAAAGTTCAAATAGCTATTTTATTTAATGATAAATTATTTTAGTCTAAATCTTCACCATCTATATCTATTGCATTTCTCATATCTTTTATATGTTCTCTTAAATAGTTTATACGATAATCATCATTTACATTTACATTTTCATCTACAACATCTACTGCTCCTAATCCATTCTCAGCAATAAATAATGGTTTTTGATAACGATCATATAAACTATTTAATGTAATACGGAATCCTAATGGATCTATTTGTCATCCCCATTCACTTTCTTGTAAATAAGGATTTCTTAAGGTTAGGAATACCTTCCCTTGTTATTCCTTGAAACTAATTAAAATTCTTTAAAAAGAAATATTGTTATGAGCTAGTGTTATTTCTAAACTATAAATTTATAAGTTTCATTTTGTCACTAAGTATTTTTGTTATCATATATTCATTTATATATATAAAAAATACGCAGGCTCAATGCTACGTACTTTTAAATCAATTTCTATATTAACAATACCAGTTTATCTTTGCAGGATTAATCTCATCTTTTATAGCGATTTCACGTAAGGCTTCCTCCATTTTCTTGCACTCTCTTGCTGCAATTTCCTCATAAACCTCTTCATTTTCATTAACACCAACAGATGAATATGCTATGGCTGCTGCACCATAAAATACAAGTCCTAGAGAGCTGGTTACAGTATTAATAGTTGTAGTTGTTGCCCCAATTGCCCTAGCTGCTGCTTGTGCAGCTGGATTTCCTTCTGCTTCTCTTGCTGCTACTTGAGCTTCCTTTATAATTTTCTTTGCTTCTGCTAGTTTAATTCTTCCATCTAGCCATTCACTAGTTGCATTTAATGCATTCCTTAAACGAGTATCCTCAGGATAATCTTTTTCATAAATAGGTAAAATATTCTCCCTTGCATATTCATTACACCATTTTACAATAGTATTTTTGCTTTGTGTTTCTATTAATCTCATAAGAGAAACAATATATGGTGAATCTGCTTTTCCAAGCATTTTTCTTACTTTAGCCATAATAACTCCTTTTTCTTAAATGTATTTTCAAATTGATAATTTCAATATAATTAATTTTATATATTAGATTATTATACCTTCAAAATGATCTACTTCATGTTGAATAATCTGTGCTGTGAACCCAGTAAATGTTTGTTTGTGTTTCTTGAAGTTCTTATCAAAATATTCCACTTGAATTGTTTCATATCTTGTTGTTTTTCTAAAACCATTTAAAGATAAACAGCTTTCTTCTGTTTCATAGCTTTTCTCTTTCTTTACTATAACTGGATTCACCATAGGAATTATAATATCACCTACACTAAATACTAATATGCGTTTTTTAACTCCTATCATATTAGCTGCCATACCAACACAATACTCTAAGTTTGCTCTCAAGGTATCTACTAGATCATCTATAACCGCTATATCTGCTTTAGTTGCAGGCTCTGATTTCTGTCCTAAAAATAATACATCCTTTACAATTGGTCTTATCATAATTATTCAATCCTTTCTAATCTCTTTAATTAAACAATCTTCATCATTTGTATTTTTAGTTAGCTTATTTTGAGAATACAACTTTAAAATCTTCAAAAACTACGAGCATATTTTCTGAAAACTCATATCCAATTTCTCTGTCAACTCAAAATGAAAACACTCTATACATTGTGTTAAGTGATTCTTATCATTACTATCTAAAAATTCTTTCCAAAATTCATCCTTATTCAAACCATATAATCTCTCAAAATATAAATAATCTGATTCCAAACTTCTATTTATCTAATCCATATTTACCAATAACTTACTAAAATAATTATAACATAAGCCAATGATACTTATCATTGGCTTGATTTTAATATTTTATTATTTTCTACTTAATTAAGCATATCCATTATACTTCGTATTAATAAAATTAACTCGTCCTTTTATTCCATGGCCAAAACCTTAACACTTATAACATTTTGCAATAATCTTAAAGTATTAACTAAATGTTTTATATCCTTTGTCATATTAGCTATATCTATTGTTATTGTAACATTCGCAGCCATATTTATGGGAATATCTTGACTTATTGTTAATATGTTTCCCTTATTGAAAGCTATACAATCTAAAACCTTTGAAAGTGTTCCAGCTTCATGCGATAGAAGCACTACTAAAGTAATTTTCTTACTGTTTATTCCTTCAGACATAGGAAATATATAATCTTTATATTTATAAAAAGTACTTCTACTAATTCCTGTATTTTTTGTAGCTTCACTTATATCCTTATATTTCCCTGTTAATAAACTCTCCTTAACCTCTAGAACCTTCTTAAACACCTCTGGAATAACTTTATCGCTAACTATATAATATTTATCTCCTGCCATCCCTTCACCACCTAAAATAAAAAAATAAGCCATATATTTATCTATTATATAGCTTATCTTGTATAAAATATATATTATTTACAGTTTGTTTATATTAATTCTATTTGATTTCCTAGTTTTATTTATATAAATCTTAATTAAGGAAACTACAATAGACATTACTCCTCCTAATGCAAAGCACAATTCTATATTATCAAAAAACAATCCAATTAATACTCCAATTCCTACTCCGTAAGCTAAGTAAATTGAAAGAATTTTTATTTCATCATCCGACAAAAATAATTTGTCATTCCATTCCATTAATTCATCACTTCCCTCCCTCATTTATATATTCATTATAACTTATACATCTTTAAAACTAGTTACAAAATTATTACATATAAGTTTATTTTTATTAATATTCAAATCAATTATTTAATCTATATTAAAAATCTAAGAACAATAAAAATAGATACTATTATAGCAGTCATATCTGCCAATAAAGCTGCCCAAACAGTATGTCTAACTTTCTTTATTTGCACGGCTCCAAAGTATACTGTAACTGTATAAAAAATAGTTTCTGTAGTTCCCATAATTACTGAAGCTATTAGTCCTATGTAACTATCTGGACCATAATTCTTTAAAATATCTGTTAATATTCCCATTGCTCCACTTCCTGATAAGGGCTTTATAAGCACTAAAGGAATTACCTCTTTAGGTAGTCCAATAACACCAGCAATTGGAGAAATCATATTATTTAATATATCTAATAACTTAGCTTCTCTAAAAATATTAACTGCAATTATCATTGCTAACAAATAAGGAAATATATTTACACAAACCTTAAGTCCTTCCTTAGCTCCTTCTATAAACCACTCATATACTTTTCTTCCTTTTATCATTCCATAAGTAATTATAATAATAATTATTATAGGTATTATACTTTTAGTAATATATTCAAACATAGACAATCCCCCTAAAAATATCTTTGAAGTAGCTTACAGAGTAATACTCCTGTAACTGCTGCAAACGTACTAGCTATTACCGCTGGTAAAATAATCATTCCAGGATTATTAGAATTATAAGCTGCTCTAATAGAAATAACTGTAGAAGGAACTAGTTGAATACAAGCTGAGTTTAATACTAAAAAAAGAGTCATATCATTTGAAGCTGTTCCTTTATTTTTATTTAACCTATCCATTTCTTGCATTGCTTTTATTCCAAAAGGTGTAGCTGCATTACCTAACCCCATCATATTAGCAGTTATGTTCATCACTATTGCCCCAAGTGCTTTTTCATCCTTAGCTGCTTCTTTAAAAATAAGCTTTAATATTGGCCTTAGAAGTTTAGCTAACTTATTAGTAAATCCGCTTTTTTCAGCAACCTTCATTACTCCACACCAAAAACACATGAGTCCAACTAAGCCAATAATTAATGAGACTGTAGAATCAGCAGAATTAATTACTGCCTTAGAAATTCCTTCTCCATTACCTGTTAATAATCCTACTAATATACCTAAAAATATCATTACAAACCAAATATAATTAATCAAATTTTCACCTCTTCGCAATTACTCCTATAAATATATGACTTGAATATAGCTTTTATTAGTGATAGGATGAATATAACTAACAATAATTATGTTTAAACACATAAAGGAGATTAATTATGAAGGAAGAAAACTTAAAAATAGCACAAAAAGATATTGATGATGCATTAAAAACTGTTGAAGATATGGTTAATTTTATTGACGAAGCTGACTTATCTAAAGACCTATTGAAGGAAAAATTCATTACTTTAACTGAAAAAGTTCAAGAATTAGAAAACATATTAAAAGTTGAAGGAATACTATAATAGTATCTTTTACATAACAAGTAAAAATTTATAACGGAATTATAAAAGATGCTGTTACATAATGAAAATTTAATAGAAAAACTCCTTATGGAGTTTTCAAAAACAATTTTTTAGTAATTCTAGAAGAATCACATTAATAATCACTAATTAAAATTAATAAAAATATGAAATTTAATATAAAAAAGCAACTTCAATTAGAAGTTGCTTTTTTGACCATAACCTTTTTTGGTTAGTTACCCATACTAATCAAAAACAATAAATTCTCATATCATAGCTGAATTTGAAAACGTTTGTAAATTATAATTTAATTATAACATGGTTTTCATTACCTTTCAATAGAAATAGAAAAAAGAAATGTAAAAAATTATAACTTACATACATTTCTTACATTTCCTTCATTTAAACATAAATTATTTCTTACAACTATCTCTCTCAACAAATAAATAATCTAATACAAATTGAGATTCTTCTACTTCTTTCTTATTAAGAAGTTTAATTAACATTCTCATAGCAACAGATCCCATATCATAGCTTGGTTGTTTAACTGTTGTTATCTTAGGATAGAATACTGAAGACATAATATTATCATTGAATCCTATAACGCTTACATCTTCTGGAACTTTCTTTCCGTTCTCTCTTAATGCATTTATAACACCCATTGCAATTTCATCTGAAGCACAAACTACAGCATCATACTCTTTTTTGCTTGATTCAAAATGTTGAACAGCTTCATATCCACTCTTAACTTTTAAACCCTGAGCATATATTAAATCCTCATCAATAGATATCCCTTTTTCTTTTAATGCATTTTCATAGCCTATGTATCTATCTCTCCAAGCATTCATATTATCTTTCTTAGCTCCAGCAAAGGCTATTTTCTTCATACCCTTATTTAATAAGTATTCAGTAGCCTCTTTTACAGCTTTTATATTATCTATAGTAACACTTGGTAATCTTTCTTCTTTATCCTTAGTTTCAACTAGAACAGTAGTTACGTTTAACTCATTTATTATCTCTAATGTTTCTTCTTGCAGGGATGAACTCATATAAATAACTCCATCAACCATTTTTTCTTTTAGTACTCTTAAGTATTCTTTTTCTTTTTCAATATCAAAATCAGAGTTACATAATATTACATTATAATCATAAATATTTGCAACATCCTCAGCTCCCCTAACGATTTCAGGATAAAATCCACTTGAAATATCAGGAACTAATATTCCAACAGTCTTTGTCTTTTGAGTTTTTAAACTTCTTGCCACTATATTAGGTCTATATCCAAGCTTCTTAATTGCTTCTAGAACCTTCTTTTTCGTGTCCTCGTTTACAACATCTATGTCATTTAAAACTCTGGAAACAGTAGCAATTGAGACTCCCGCCTCTCTAGCAACATCTTTTATTGAAGTAGCCATATATCATCACTCCATTTTTTTAATAGTCTTAATCTCATTTTAACAGTAATTATACTCTTTGAAAATAGTTTATACAATAATCAATATTTTTCTTTAATTATTTATATATTATAAAAAGTTAGAAGTCCCCTATTGAAAACTTCTAACTTTCTAAACAAATTCTGTCTATCCAACTACAACTACTGTCATATTTAGCTTTTCACCATTTATAACAGTTTCAGTATAATCAGCATCTTCATTTACTGCAATTTCTTGAGTTAATGTTTCCCTCTTTATTACATCTGCATATTTATTGATAACATCAAGTAACATATCGTTATTTGCAACAAATAGCTTAATCTTATCAGCAACTTCAAAGCCCTTTTCTTTTCTCATGTTTTGGATCTTTGAAATAATTTCTCTTATTTGTCCTTCTTCTTTTAACTCTTCTGTAATAGTAGTATCAAGAACAACTCCAATTTGGCCTTCTCCAGCAAAAGCATATCCTTCTAAACCTTGCATAGTAACTAATACACTTTCACTATTTAATACTATTTCAGTTCCATCAACATTAATAGTTTCAGTTCCACCACTTTGTAGTTTTTGAGCTAATTCCATTTGGTTTCTTGCTGCTATTTCTTTTCTTATTCCAGGAATTAATTTACCATATTGTCTACCAAGTACAGGTAAGTTAGGTTTAATTTCAAAGTTAACATATTGTGATAAGTCAGCTCCAAATTCTACTACCTTTATGTTAAGCTCATCCTTTATAATATCTCCATAGTAAGTTGGAATCGCATCTGTAGATAATAACATCTTAGAAAGTGGCTGTCTATTCTTAATGTTAGCACCATTTCTTGCACTTCTTCCAAGCTTAACTATTGTATAAGCTAACTCCATTTCCTTTTCTAAGTTCTTATCTATAGCATCTTCACAAACTTCTGGCCATTTGCATAGGTGTAAACTTTCTTCTGCTGAATTATCTAAACCTACTACTAAGTTTTGATAAATTTCTTCTGTTACAAATGGTACAAATGGAGCAGCTACTTTTATTAAAGTAGTTAACACTCTATATAGAGTAACATAAGCACCTATCTTGTCATCAGTTAAATCTTCTGCCCAGTATCTTGATCTATTTCTTCTTACATACCAGTTTGATAACTCATCTGTAAAATCTTCTATAATTAAAGCAGCTTGAGTTATTTGATATGAAGCTAAGTTTTCATCTACTTCCTTTATTACTGTGTTAAGCTTAGACATTATCCACTTATCCATTACATTTTCTGATTTAAAATCTTTATAATCTAATGGATTAAAGTTATCTAATTCAGCATATAACACGTAGAATGAATATACATTCCATAAAGTGCTTAAGAACTTTCTTTGAGCTTCTGAAACATCATCAACAGAGAATCTTGTTGGAAGCCAAGGAGCACTTGCAGTGTAGAAATGCCATCTTGTAGCATCTGCACCTTGTGAGTCTAATACTTCAAATGGATCTACTACATTTCCCTTTGATTTTGACATCTTTAAGCCCTTCTTATCTAATACGTGGCCTAAAACTATACAGTTTTCAAATGGGTTTCTATCAAATATAGCTGTTGAAATAGCTAATAATGTATAGAACCAACCTCTTGTTTGGTCAACAGCCTCTGAAATAAATTGAGCTGGGAAGTTTTCTTCAAATAGCTCTTTATTTTCAAATGGATAGTGTAATTGAGCAAATGGCATTGATCCTGAATCAAACCAACAGTCAATAACTTCAGCTGTTCTAGTCATTTCCTTACCACACTTAGAACACTTAAGTTTAATTCCATCTATATATGGCTTGTGAAGTTCAATATCATCTGGAACATTAATTCCTTTTTCCTTTAAATCAGCTATACTTCCTACACATTCCCTGTGTCCACAATCACATTCCCAAATTGGAAGTGGTGTACCCCAGTATCTATCTCTTGATATACCCCAGTCAATAACATTTTCTAAGAACTTACCAAATCTACCTGTTCTTATATTGTCTGGATACCAGTTAATTTTATCGTTATTTTCTAAAAGCTTATCTCTAAGCTTAGTCATTTCAACAAACCAGCTTTCTCTTGGGTAGTAAAGAAGTGGTGTGTCACATCTCCAACAATGTGGATATGAGTGAGTATGCTTTTCAGCTTTAAATAGTTTATTATTTTCTTCTAAATATTTAACTATTGACTCATCACATTTCTTAACGAATTTTCCTGCCCATGGAGTTACTTCTTCTACAAAGTTACCACTAGCATCAACTAAGTTAATAAATCCAATTCCATTTTTCTTAGCAACTAAACTATCATCTTCACCATATGCTGGAGCTATATGAACTATACCAGTACCATCTGATAAAGTTACGTAATCACCATGAATAACTTCAAAAGCTTTTCCATCAACTTTTCCAAATGGAAGTAATCTTTCATATTTAGTTCCTAGTAATTCAGTTCCCTTGAACTCTTTTACTACTTCATAATCTTCTCCTAAAACTTTTGGAGCTAATTCTTTTGCAAGAACTAAAATTTCATCTCCAACTTTAGCTTCTATATAATCATAAGCCTTATTGATACATAGTGCTAAGTTAGATGGTAAAGTCCAAGGAGTTGTTGTCCAAGCAAGTATATACTTATTTTCTTCTCCTTCAACCTTAAACTTAGCTATAGCAGTTAAGTCCTTAACATCCTTATATCCTTGTGAAACCTCATGAGAAGAAAGTCCTGTTCCACATCTTGGGCAGTATGGCATTACCTTATGCCCTTTATATAAAAGTCCTTTTTCCCATAATTGGTTTAATGCCCACCAAACAGATTCAATATATGAATTATGATATGTAACATAAGGCTTTTCCATATCAACCCAATATCCAATTTGGTCAGTCATTTTTTCCCACATGTTAACATAAGTAAATACTGAGTCCTTACATTCTTTAACGAACTTTTCAACTCCGTATTCTTCTATTTGCTCTTTTCCTGAGATACCAAGTTTCTTTTCTATTTCTAGCTCAACTGGAAGTCCATGAGTATCCCATCCAGCCTTTCTAATTACCTTGTATCCCTTCATAACCTTATATCTTGGGATAATATCCTTCATAACTCTTGTTAATACGTGTCCTACGTGTGGTCTTCCATTTGCTGTTGGAGGGCCATCATAGAATGTAAAATACTCACCATCTTGATTCATATCAAAGTTCTTCTTAATTACATTCTTCGCTTTCCAAAGGTCAGCTACTTCTTTTTCCATGCCTACAAAACCCTTTGGTAATTCAACCTTTTTGTACATAATTAAACTCCCTTCTTGTGATTTAAACTTATTTAAAAGCTACTTTGCTTTCCTAGTAATAAAGTTAATATTTATTTTTTAACAATTCTTATAAATAAAAAGTATAAATTATAATATTTAATGCTTTCTAGAAAGATCCAAATCACTAAAATATGATATTTCATATTTCGAAGATATTGGCTACTTCATTATTATGTTAATACCCTTATTCTTTGCACTATTTCCTTATTATATTTCCTAAATATAATAAAAAAACTTCGCCCACAATAGGACGAAGATTATTCGCTATACCACCTAAGGTCATAATTTCACTTATATTACTGAAATTATTAATTTCGAGCACTAACATACTCTATCTTTTAACGCAAGCTAACGTGACGACCTAATAAGCATTTTACCTTTCAGCCTCAAACTCCTAGGTGATTTTCCCTAATCTTCTCTATGGTTTTGCACCTTCCAACCACTCTCTTAAAGAATCCAATTAAGTACTTTTCCTAATCATAGTTTTTATTTATAAAAGTCATATATATGCTTTCAATTAATATAATTTACTTTCAGAATTATTTTTCACTTAAAATAATATAAATCCTCAAAATGTAGATTAATTATTGAAACATATATATTATTCTACTACAAAGTAAATTAATATAAAAGTATATATA
>NZ_JAWGSV010000097.1:0-11019 GCF_032552055.1 Clostridium sp.
AAAATACGTTGATTGATTATGACAAAATTCTAAAACCAAGCAGTTTATAATTTATAGTAAAGGAGGGGGAGAGATGATTGTTTATGTAGATATGATTCTAATTGAAAACTTTATAGTAAATTTATTTTTATTATTAATAACTTTTAAAGTACTTAGATATCAGTATTATAAGAGTATTTACTTGTCAGCTATAATAGGTTCTTTATATACTTTAGTATTATTTTATGATAATAAAGTACTTGTTTCCATACCTTTTAAATTGATGGTAGCTATTTTAATGATAATAATTAGTTTAAAAAGTATTAATTTATTAAAGACTATGAAATCATTGTTATCCTTTATAATATCATCTTTTATATTATGTGGATTAACTTTTTCTTTTTCCTTCTTAGAAAATTACTATAGTATTTTTAATTCCTATAGTATAAAGAATTACTCATTAAAATATTTAATAATTTCCTTGATGTGTTTTTATATTGTTTCACTTAGAGTAGCAGACTATATTAAAGACAGAGCAAAGGTTAGTAATTTTATTTATGATATTGAAGTGAGTAATGAAAAGAAAACTATATTTATAAAAGGCTTATTAGATACAGGAAATGCATTAACAGAACCAGTGACTAATTTACCTTGTATAATTGTGGAAAAAGATTTTTTAGAAGAGTTTAGTATTAAAAATAGCGAAGAGTTTACAATTCCATTTAAAACTATTGGAGAGGAAGGAAATCTTAAGGGATTTAAGATTAAAGATGTAAAGATAAGAGGGGCTGATATGGAGTGGAAGATTGTAGATGTTGTTATTTGTAAATGTAAGAATAAGTTAAGTAAAGAAAATGAGTTTAATGCATTATTATCAAGAGGAGTAATTTAAGGATATGATGAGTTTAAGAGTATTACTAAATAAGATACTAGTAAAGCTAGGTATATTTAATAAAGAAGTATTTTATGTGGGAGGAAGTGAAGCACTACCACCACCGCTGAAAAAGGAAGAAGAAGAGGAATTAGTAGAAAAGTTAATACATGGAGATGAATCTATAAGAGATATTCTAATAGAGAGAAATTTAAGACTGGTTGTATATATAGCAAGAAAGTTTGAAAATACAGGTGTAGGTGTAGAGGATTTAATTTCTGTTGGTACAATAGGGCTTATTAAAGCAGTAAACACTTTTAATCCTGAGAAAAAAATAAAACTTGCAACATATGCATCTAGGTGTATAGAAAATGAAATATTAATGTATTTAAGAAGAAATAGCAAGGTAAAAGCTGAAATATCTTTTTATGAACCTTTAAATATAGATTGGGATGGAAATGAATTGTTATTATCTGATATTTTAGGAACTGAAAATGACACTGTATATAATTTAATTGAAGATGAGGTGGATAGGGAACTATTATTTTTAGCTCTTAAGAATCTAAATGATAGAGAAAAAGAAATAGTTAGATTAAGATTTGGGTTAAATGGAACTAGAGAAAAGACTCAAAAAGAGGTGGCAGATATGCTAGGTATATCACAATCTTATATTTCTAGGCTAGAAAAGAAAATAATTAGTAGATTAAAAAAAGAAATCAATAAAATGATTTAGGGTTGTCTTGGTATAAAACATATTACTATCGGGGATACTTTTTAATGCAGTATGTTATTACTTCATAAGGAGTTGATAAGCTTGATTATTAATAAGGTAGAAATATGTGGAGTGAATACATCCAAGTTACCTGTATTAAAAGAGAAAGAAAAAAGAGAGCTACTTTTAAAGATGAGAGATGATGGAGATAAAAGTGCTAGGGAATCATTTATAAAAGGAAATTTAAGATTAGTTTTAAGTGTAATTCAAAGATTTAATAATAGAGGTGAAAATGTTGATGATTTATTTCAAGTTGGATGTATTGGCTTAATGAAAGCTATTGATAATTTCGATTTAGGTCAAAATGTAAAATTTTCTACCTATGCAGTTCCTATGATTATAGGAGAAATAAGACGATATTTAAGAGATAATAACTCTATTAGAGTAAGTAGATCCTTAAGGGATATTGCATACAAGGCATTGCTCGTAAGAGATAAGCTAATTAAAGATAATAATAAGGAACCGACTGTATCACAAATTGCAAAAGAACTTAACTTACCTAGAGAAGAAGTTGTATTTGCATTAGATGCTATTCAAGATCCGGTGTCTTTGTTTGAACCGATTTACCACGATGGCGGAGATGCAATATATGTAATGGATCAAATAAGCGATTCTAAAAATACTGATGAAAGTTGGCTTGAGAATATTTCCATAAAAGAGGCTATGAAAAAACTTAATGACAGAGAAAAACTTATACTAACTTTACGATTTTTTAATGGAAGAACTCAAATGGAAGTGGCTGATGAAATTGGAATTTCACAAGCTCAAGTATCACGATTGGAAAAAACTGCATTAAAGCATATGAGAAAATATGTTTAGAGCTCTTTACAGAGCTCTTAAAAAGAAAATATTATGTACAAGCTTTTATGAAATGGGGGATTATTATGGGTTTTTTTGATAATAATGAATTTGAAAATGAAGAAGTAATTGAAGATAGTGGTATAACATTACATTCTTTAAATGCCTTAAGAACAATGGAAGTAATAGACATAAAAACTGGCTCTAAGGTTGGATTTATAAAAGATTTTGTTATAGATATAAAAGAAAGTAGGATAGTATCTATTTTATTACCAGGAATGGCTAAAGGATGGTTTGGAAAAGAAGAGGATATAGAAATACCATGGAATAAGGTTAAGAAAGCAGGAATTGAAGTGGTATTGGTAGATAGTAGTGAAGTGGATGGTCTTAAGAAGTAAAAAATCCTAGCAAATAATAAGGAAAAAATGTATAATTTATATTGTACTAGATAAGTTAGGAAAGGCGTGAATTAAATGAGGTGTCCATTTTGTTCCTTTGAGGAAAGTAAAGTAGTAGATTCAAGATCAACTGATGATAATACTACAATTAGAAGGCGTAGAGAATGTTTAAAATGTAGTAAAAGATATACTACATATGAAAAAGTAGAAGATATTCCTATTCTTGTTGTTAAAAGGGATTCTACAAGGGAAAACTTTAATAGAGAAAAGATAATTAATGGATTAATTAGAGCATGTCAAAAAAGACCTATTTCTAGAATGCAAATTGAAGCAATGGCTGAAGATATTGAAAAAACAATTAGTAATAAAATGATTACTGAAGTAAACTCAAAAAATATTGGGGAAATGGTAATGGATAGACTTAAAGATATTGACGAGATATCTTATGTAAGATTTGCATCTGTATATAGGGAATTTAAAGATATTAATACATTTTTAGAAGAAATAAAAAACTTAGTTCATAAAAAATAGGACTGTTTATAATGATTTAAGGATCGTTTTAGCAGTCCTTTTTCATTTGTATTTGTTTATTTTAGATAAGTACTGATATTCAACTATATTTAAAGTTAAGTTAAAAATAAGTTAAAATATAATGAGACAAGCTAAAATAAATAGAAAAAAGTCTATATTAATGGTAAAATTAATAAAAATATAATAATGAGGTGAATTAATGAAAATCTTGTATGCTAAAGATTTTAATAGGGTTTTAGACTTCTTAACAATAAACTTAGATGGAGTAACAGTAGCCTTTTCAACTGCAGAAAGTGACAGAAGCTTTAATAGACATAGAGACTATGGTGTAAACAATCTAAATAGCATTGTTAAAGATTTTAATATAAATAATGTAAAATATTTAAATCAAATTCATAGTGATGAGGTACTTGTTTATAGAAATGATTTTGAAAATATTATCGATAAAGAAGGAGATGCTTTAATTACTAGTGAAAAAGAATGTGCTATTGGAGTATTTACAGCTGATTGTGTTCCTATTATTATAGTTGATGATAAAAATAAGGCTATAGCTGCTATTCATAGTGGGTGGAAAGGAACTTATAGTTCAATAGTTACAAGAACCTTAGAAAAAATGATGGATGAATTTAATATAGATATAGATAAAACTAAAATTTTTATTGGGCCGCATATTAGACAGTGCTGCTATGAAGTATCGGAAGACCTTAAGGAAAAGTTTATAGATAAGACAAATATAGATAGCAATATTTTATTTAAGGGAAGAAATCTTAGTTTAGAAGAATGTATTTTAAAGGATGTTAGAGAGTTTGGTATAAAAGAAGATAATATATATTCTTTAGATCTTTGTACTCATTGTGAAGAGGATATAAAGCTATTTTCTTATAGAAAATCTGTAGGAACATATGGAAGATTATTTTCATTTGCTTTTATTAAATAGGGAGGTTTAGTTATGCAAGAAAAAATATTAGTGGTAGATGATGAAGATCATATTGTAGAGCTTATAAGTTATAACTTAATTAATTCAGGATATACAGTTTTAACTGCAAACAATGGTTTAGATGCTGTAGGTTTAATTAAGAAGGAAAGTCCTAATTTAGTATTACTAGATTTAATGCTTCCTGGTTTAGATGGGTTTGATGTATGTAAATCTGTTAGAAGTGATGCTGAAACAAAGGATATTTCAATAATTATGCTGACAGCTAAGGGTGAAGAGCTTGATAAGATATTAGGGCTTGAACTTGGAGCAGATGATTATATAACAAAGCCTTTTTCAATTAGAGAGCTTTTAGCAAGAATAAAAGCTATTTTAAGAAGGACAAAATCCTCATCTGCAAATGAAGAAATCTTTAAGACTAACGAAATATATATTAATTTTGAGAGAAGAGAAGTATCGATTTTAGGTAATAAAATTGATTTAACTTTAAAAGAATTCGAACTTTTAGAAATTCTCGTTAAAAATAGAGGTAAGATATTAACTAGGGAAACTCTATTAGATAAAATATGGGGATATGAATATGTAGGTGAAACTAGAACTGTTGATGTTCATATAAGATATTTAAGAAAGAAAATTGAAGTAGACGATAAGAATCCCAAATTTATAGAAACTATAAGGGGAGTAGGATATAGATTTAATCCTAATTATAATTAAATTATGAAAAAAAGAATACTTTTTTCATCTTTAATTACAGTAATCTTTGCATTAATAATTGTAACATGTTCATTTATTGCCTTAGTAAATATAAAGGGAATAGAAGTTACTAAAGAAACTTTGAAGACATATAATGATATATTAATAAAGACTAATAGCCTAAATAGTGATTTTATAGAGGAGTTTCAAATAAATAACTCAGAGGTTAGATTTACTTTTGTAGATAAAAATGGAAATGTAATTAAGGATACAGAAAATAAAAGTTTGGAAAATCATTTAAACAGAGAAGAAGTATTAGGTGCTTTTGAATCAGGAGAAGCCTCAGCAACTAGACTTAGTGATACTCAAGGTGTTAATGTAGTATATTTTGCAACTAAGGTAAATGATGATTTAGTTTTACGATCTTCAGTACCATTAAATACTATTGAATTTTTTACAGCAGATTATACAAAGTACTATTTAATAATAATCTTGCTTGTACTATTGTTATCTATAGGCCTTTCATTAAAATTAATTAGAGCTATTATATATCCATTAAAGGAGCTAAAATCAGTAACTAATAAAATTGCAAATGGAGACTATAGTAGAAGGGTTAATATATTTACTAATGATGAAATAGGTTCTTTAGCCAATACATTTAACAATATGGCAGATCAATTACAATCTAAAATAAGTGATTCATTAGATAAACAAAATAAACTAGAGGCTATACTTGAGAGCATGGAAAGTGGAGTAATTGCAGTAGATAATAATAAAAAGGTTATTTTAATTAATCCATATGCTAAAAATCTTTTTGGAATTGAAGGAGATATAATAGGAGAAAATATATCAGAACATATTATTGACTATGATTTAATTAGTTTTATTAAAAGTATACATGAAATTGAAACTAAAGAAATTAAGCTTATGCATCCTATAGAAAGAGAGCTTAGGATAAAAAAAGCTCCGATAATTAATTATAGAAAAATGCCTATGGGTGTAGTAGTTAGTGTATTAGATATTACAGATATAAAAAGATTAGAGAATATAAGAAGTCAATTTGTTGCAAATGTATCTCACGAACTAAAAACTCCTTTGACATCTATAAAAGGATTTGCAGAAACATTAAAATATGTTGAAGATACTACTACAAGAGAAAAATTCCTAGATATAATAGATAAAGAAGCAGAAAGGTTAACTAGTTTAATAAATGATATTTTAATTTTATCTAATATAGAAAATAGCAATAAGATGATAGAAGATGAATTCACTCCAAGTGAAGTTATAGAAGATGTCATAAATATGTTTACAACTAATGTCAATAAAAACGAAGTAATAATTAATTATGAAGGCAATAAAGGAATAGTGCTTATTGGAGATAAAGATAAGTTCTTTCAAATGATGCTTAACCTAGTTGAGAATGCTATTAAGTATTCTGTTTCAAAAACAATTATTAAAATTAACTCATATGAAAGAGGGGGTTACTACTTTGTTATAGTAGAGGATAATGGTATAGGAATACCTAAAGAAGATTTACCAAGAATTTTTGAAAGATTTTATAGAGTTGATAAATCTAGGGCAAAAGGTGGAACAGGTTTAGGTTTAGCCATAGTTAAACATATAGTAAAGATATTTAATGGAGAGATATATGTTAAATCAGTTTTAAATGAAGGAACTAAGTTTACTATAAAACTTAGGAAGTCAAAAAGGTTAAAAGATATTAATTATTAAATTAAGGAGCTGCTAATAGGCAGCTTCTTTGTTTTTAAGAATATTTTGTAGTATCGCAAGTTTTATATAAAACATAGTTAGAGAAATGATGAGGATTATACATCTATGTAATTATATGGATAGTTTTGTTAAATACATTTAACAATTTCATAACTTTTCTTAACTTTTAACTAATATTATCTTAACTTTTAGAGATTATGATAAGTATGTAAAGTAAATAAAAACGGCGAAACGTCAATTTGGAGGAGAATTTTATGAAAAGAAAAAGTTTAAAACTTTTATGTACTGCATTACTAATTTCTATGGTAGGGGGAGTAGTTGCAGGTTGTGGAAATTCAGAAGATAAGACAGAAGCTAATAGCTCTGAATCAGTAACTATATCTATATCAGGATCTACTTCTGTAGGACCTTTAATGGAAAAAGTTGCTGAAAAATATGAAGGTGCTAATAGCAATGTTTCTATTGAAATTAACCAAGTTGGATCATCAGCAGGAATTAAGGATGCAATAAATGGAGTTTCTGAAATAGGAATGTCTTCAAGAGAACTTAAGGCTGAAGAAGAAAGCCAAGTTAAATCTAATGTTATTGCATATGATGGAATAGCAATTATAACAAATAAAAACAATCAAATTAAAAACATAACTTTAGATCAAATTAAAGGAATATATACAGGACAAATAACTAACTGGAATCAAATAGATGGCGGAAAGGATGCACCAATAGTAGTAGTATCAAGAGAAGAAGGATCAGGAACTAGAGATGCATTCCAAGAAATAGTTGGTTATAAATCAGAAGAGTTAAAAGCAGATGCTATGATATCTAATGGTAATGGTGGAGTTAAAGAAACTGTAGCTTCAAATGACAACGCAGTTGGATTCGTTTCATTCGAATACTTAGATGATGAAGTTAATATAGCAAATGTAGAAAATGTAGAACCTAAGGCAGATTTAGTTAAATCAGGACAATATAAAATTTCAAGACCATTCTTATTAGTAAATAAGGATGGAGAATTAAGCGAAGATGGACAAAAACTTATAGATTTTATATTAAGTGATGAAGGACAAGCAATAGTTAAAGAAAACAAGTTAATCCCAGTTAAGTAGTAGCTTGATATATTAAGAATGCCCTGAATCTCGGGCATTCTTACTTTCATAGGAGAGTGTATTAATGTTAAATGTTAAAAGAAATAACAATAATAAATATGTAATAGAAAATGTATCTAAGGCAATATTTTTAGTAAGTGCTCTTATTGCAGTAGTAAGCTTATTATTAATTATAGGCTTTGTATTTTATAAAGGACTTACACCTTTTGTAAGTAAAGGATATTCTTTTAAGGACTTTTTCTTTGGTACTAAGTGGATACCAAGTTCAGATAAGTTTGGAATATTACCTATGGTATTAGCTTCAATGTTTGGAACATTAGGTTCTTTAGTGCTAGGAGTGCCAATAGGAATATTAACAGCTGTATTTATAGCTGAAATTGCACCTAAAAGAATAGGGAAAATTATATCTGGAGCAGTAGAACTTTTAGCAGGAATTCCATCAGTATTATATGGGGTTTTTGGTTTGGCAGTTATAGTTCCTTGGATTATGAATACATTTAATTTACCAAAGGGACAAAGCTTATTAGCAATTATTATAGTATTATCAATTATGATGCTGCCAACAATAGTTACAGTTTCAGAAACTGCAATAAGAGCAGTTCCTAAATCATATAAAGAGGGTTCTTTAGCTTTAGGTGCTTCTCATATAGAAACTACCTTTAAGGTTGTACTTCCAGCTGCAAAATCTGGTATATTGGCAGCTGTAGTTTTAGGTATAGGTAGAGCAATTGGTGAAACTATGGCAATTATATTAGTTGCAGGTAATTCGCCAGTAATTCCTACTTCAATAATGGATTCGGTAAGACCATTGACTACTAATATAGCACTGGAAATGGGATATGCCTTTGGCACTCATCAAGAAATGCTATTTGCAACAGGAGTTATATTATTCTTATTTATACTATTATTAAATTTAGTTTTAAGTAAACTTTCTAATAAGGAAGGTAAATAATTATGAGAAAATTTAAAGAGAATTTATTGAAATTAATGCTTTGGTTATCAGCTATAGTTACAGTAGCAGTTTTAGTATTTATTTTAGGATTTATATTTATTAAAGGTTATAAATTGATTAACATAGATTTTGTTACTAAGAATTACTCACCATCAGGTGGGGGTGGAATACTACCAATGATAATTTCTACTTTATATACAGTATTTATTTCTATTATAGTAGCAACGCCAATTGGAGTATTAGCAGCAATATATTTAACTGAATATGCAAAGCAAGGGGCAGTAGTAAAGCTTATTAGATTTGCTACAGAAAGTTTATCTGGAATACCATCTATAGTTTATGGTTTATTTGGTTCTATATTCTTTGTAATTACATTAAAGTTCGGTTATTCACTACTTGCAGGATCTTTAACCGTTGCAATTATTATTTTACCTGTAATAATAAGAACTACAGAAGAAGCTTTAAAAGCAGTACCGACATCATATAAAGAAGCATCTTTAGGTCTTGGTGCAACTAGGTTTCAAACTTTATACAAAGTGGTAGTTCCAAGTGCTCTTCCAGGAATACTTGTAGGTGTTATTCTTTCAATTGGACGTGTAGTTGGAGAATCTGCAGCTATATTATTAACTGCTGGTACAGTAGCTAAGATGCCTAAAGGAATAATGTCTAGTGCAAGAACTTTAACAGTTCAATCTTATTTAGTTACTCAAGAAGCTGGAGATATAGAACAAGCAGCTGCTGTTGGAATAGTGTTAATAGCAATTATATTAGTTTTAAATATATTAGCTAAACTTATTACTAAAAAGTTTAGTAAGGCAAATTATTAAAAAAGTGCTATGAGGTGTAAAGTATGTCAAATGAACAAGTAAAAAAGATTAAAGTTCGTGATTTGAATTTATATTATGGAGATAATCAAGCGTTAAAAAACATAAACATAGATTTAGAAGCAAATAAAGTAACTGCATTTATAGGACCATCTGGATGTGGAAAGTCCACATTTTTAAGAACATTAAATAGAATGAATGATTTAATAGATGGAGTAAAAATAGATGGAGAAATTTTAGTAGATGGAGAAGATATATATAAGAGTAAAGATGTAATAGCTCTTAGAACTAAGGTAGGCATGGTATTCCAAAAGCCAAATCCTTTTCCAATGTCTATATATGATAATATAGCTTACGGTCCTAGATTACATGGTATTAAAGATAAAAAAACTCTTGATGAAATAGTTGAGAAAAGCTTAAAAGGTGCAGCTCTTTATGATGAAGTGAAAGATAGACTTAAAAAGAGTGCCCTAGGATTATCAGGTGGTCAACAACAAAGGTTATGTATAGCTAGAACTATTGCTGTTTCTCCAGAAATTATTTTAATGGATGAACCAACTTCGGCTTTAGATCCAATTTCTACAAATAAAATGGAAGAATTAATGGAAGAATTAAAGAAAAAGTATACAGTAATAATAGTTACTCATAATATGCAACAAGCAGGAAGAATAGCAGATAAAACAGCATTTTTCTTAAATGGAGAAATTATCGAGTATGCTGATACAGAAGAAATATTCTATAGACCAAAGGATAAGAGAACAGAGGATTATATTACTGGAAGATTCGGTTAAAAATTATAAGAGGTGATTTGGAAATGATGAGAGAATTGTTAAGTAATAAAATTAAGATGCTTAACTCTGAATTGATTGAGATGGCTAGTTTAGTAGAAAAGCAAATTATAGATAGTATGAAAGCCTTAAAAGAGCAAGATGTAAAACTTGCAAAAACTGTAATAAAAAATGATGATAAAGTAGATAATCTTCAACAGGTTATTGAAGAAAAGTGTATTAAGTTTATGGCTACTGAATCCCCAGTTGCAGGAGATTTAAGAAGTATTTATACAACTACTAAAGTAGTTACAGATTTAGAAAGAATGGCAGACTATGCAGTAGATATTTGTAAAATAGTACCGATTGTTAAAGGTGTTGACTTCTCAGAAGATATATCTCCAGTGTGGGAACTTGTAGATATAGTTACCAATATGATTAAGCTTGCAATTGAAGCCTATGTAAAAGGTGATGAAAAGGCAGCTTATGAAATTTGTGATATGGATGATAAGGTAGACCAAATTTATAGAGGAATGTTTGGTATAGTTTTAAAGAAGATGGTAAAAGACGAATCAATGATAAATCAAGGAACACAAATATTATTTGCTTCTAAGTATTTAGAAAGAATAGGAGACCATGTAACTAATCTTTGTGAATGGATTATAT
>NZ_JAWGSV010000098.1:0-11016 GCF_032552055.1 Clostridium sp.
TGGGACTGTTTGTCCAACAGTCCCATTTTATATTAGTTAGATAATGCCTACTAGCCCTTTATCTTCATATCCTTCTTTCCAAACTCTCCTGCCCATTCAAACCCTTTCTTTGCAACTATAACAGCAATCACTTCATTTACGACTGCTGCAGCTGCAATAGTTCCTTGAATAATTTCTGCAGATTTAGGATCAGGTCCTGCCAAAACAGATACTGCGATCCCTGTAAATACAAGGGATACTCCTGAGTGTGGAAGTAATGTTAATCCTAAATAATTTCTAACAGTCTTCGGAGATTTTGTAATGCTTGCACCAAAGAATGCACCAAAATATTTACCCAAAGCTCTAGCAACAATATATATAACAGTAAATAAACCTGCACTAAGAATCAAATTATAATCTAATGGTGCTCCAAGATTTAAAATAACAATAATCATTGAAATACCTAAAATTGGATTGAAATCATTCATTATCTTTTCAAGCCTATCTTCTGTTATCATATTAGAAAATGTAGCCGAAAAAGCCATACCCATTAACATAAAATTCAATATTGGTTTAGGCATAATATGATTATTAAAAATAAATCCTATTCCTGAAGTAATTAAAATCATTCCAATAAGAATCACTAAAGTATCTAATGTTTTGCGTTCCTTTTTTAATAATAAACCAGCTAAAAGTCCAGTAGCTAGTCCAATAACTAATGGAAGTACCACAACAATAGGAATCATATACCCTGGTAGCTTCTGTTCAGATATATTTCCTGCAACAACAGCAATTGTTGTAAAAAATACAATTACCCCCACCATATCATCTAATGCTGCCATAGGAATCAATGTTTTAGTCACAGGTCCATCTGTTTTAAATTCTCTAACAACAGATAATGCTGGCGCTGGTGCTGTAGCTAATGCAATTCCACCAAAAATGAAAGCAAGATAAATAGGTACATCAACAAAATAGAATACAACACCAAAAACTAACGATACTAAAAAGAAAGTTCCCAAAGATTGTGTTAGAGTTGTTATTATAATTGATTTTCCAGACTTCTTAATTTTTTTCCATACAAGCTCTGTTCCAATCATAAGTCCTACTACGCACTCTAAAATATGAACAATATTTTCATACCACCCCGCTTCAAGTATTGAGCTATCAAGTATTGAAAGGGCATGAGGACCTAATATCATACCAGCAATAAGCCACCCTAAAATTGATGGCATTTTTACCTTCGATATTAATTTCCCTATTAAAAAAGCAATAATTATAGCAATAATCCATCTAAAAAAAATCATATTTATTCTTCCTCCTTCGCTATTCCATAAAGCATAAAGTTTAATATTTTTCTAAGCTTTTCCTCGTGATCAGATATAAGAATTGTAAAGTCTGCATTAGAGTATGCTGAACTACTAAAATATCCATTAAACATTTCTTGTATTATCTCATAATACTCCAAAGCATCTTCTTCTGTAACATCATTACGTAAAGTCAGATTCTGCAACGCTGATCTGTAGATACTTTTATTTAATTCATCAAAATCCCTTTTTATTTCTTTTATTTCATTTATAAGTTTTGATGGTGTTTGTAAAATTGCTTCAAAGAATATACGGGCATAAAGTGGATACTTTAAAAAGAATTTTAATCGTAATTCCATATACCTATGTAAATCACTTCCTATATTTTGAGCCTTTAAGTATTCTGTAACTTCTAAAAAACATCTACTAACACATACTAGATAAAGAGCATCTTTATTCTTAAAATTATGATAAATTAATCCTTTCGAGATTTTAAAATTATTGCAAATATTATTAAGAGAAGAATTAATATACCCTTTTGTTCCAAACTCCTCTATAGCTGCTGCAATAATCTTTTCTTTTGTAATTTCTGTTTTCTTTTCTTTCTTCATATATGCTTCCCTCCGAGTTATAGACCACATGGTCTATAATCATTATATCAATTATTGACCAACTAGTAAATAATTAAAAATAATTTATTCTAAATTACAAAAAAAGAAACTCAGCTCCCTGAGTTTCATACTTTAGTGTCCAGCCAATCTTGAGTTATTTGACATTAGACTTGTTACTATGTTCTGCATAACGTCCACTTGGAGCTTGCGACTAAGGCAAAGGATAATATAGTAACAAGTCTTAGCCAAAAATAACTTCTAGTGTTTCCTTTGCAATCATTAGTTCTTCATTAGTTGGAATAACAAATACCTTAACCTTTGAAGATTCAGTACTTATTTCACCTATCTCTCCTCTTACATTATTACGATTATTATCAATCTTTATTCCTAAAAAATCCATTCCTTCTAAGCAAGCTTTTCTTGTTATACTTGAATTTTCACCAATTCCAGCTGTAAAAATAATAGCATCTACTCCACCCATATGTGCAGCATAAGCAGCTATCTGCCCTCTTATCCTATAATAAAATATATCTAATGCTAGTTTAGCTCTTTCATTTCCTGCTAAGGCAGCCTTCTCTATATCTCTAAAATCAGAGCTGACACCGGATATTCCAAGTACTCCTGACTTTTTATTAAGGGTTTCATTTGCTTCCTCCGCTGTATATCCACATTCTTCAATTAAGAAAGTAGAAATCGATGGGTCAATATTACCAGACCTAGTTCCCATAGCTATTCCAGCAAGAGGTGTAAATCCCATAGATGTATCTATAGATACTCCCCCTTTTATTGCGCATATGCTAGCTCCATTACCTAAATGACAGCTTATTATTTTCATTTCATTAATATCTCTATTTAATACTTCCCCTAGCTTTTGTGCCACATATTTATGTGAAGTACCATGGAAGCCATATTTTCTTATTCCATAGTTCTCATATAAACTGTATTCAATGGGATAGATGTATGCTACCTCTGGCATATTTTGATGAAATGCAGTATCAAAAACTGCTATCATAGGAGTCTTTGGCATTAATTCACCACATACTCTTATTCCTATTATATTTGGAGGATTATGAATTGGCGCAAGCTTAACACATTCCTCTAAATAACTTAAAACTTCATCATCTATAAGTACTGATTTTGAGTATTTTTCTCCTCCATGAACTACTCTATGACCTACTGCATAAATTTCATTTATCTCATTAACTACACCATACTTTTTATCTAATAATGCTTCTAAAACTAAATTAATAGCATCTTTATGATTTGAAAAATTCCCCTTTACTACATACTTTCCTTTAATCGAATTCTTATGAGTTAATACAGAGTCCTCTAGCCCAATTCTTTCAAATATGCCTTGGCACATAACTTCATAAGTATTCATATTTATTACTTGATACTTTAATGAGGAGCTTCCACAATTTATTACTAGTACCTTCATCTATGAATCCCCTTTTTAATTATTTTGTGCTTGTACTGCTGTTACTGCTACTACATTAATTATATCTTCTACAGAGCACCCTCTAGAAAGATCATTAATAGGCTTATCAAACCCTTGACATATAGGTCCTACAGCTTCAGCCTTGGCAAACCTTTGTACAAGCTTATATCCTATATTCCCTGATTGTAAATCTGGAAAAATTAATATATTTGCTTTTCCCGCAACATTACTATTAGGTGCTTTTTGCTTAGCAACACTTTCTACTATTGCAGCATCTAATTGCATTTCTCCATCTATAAGTAAATCTGGTCTTAGCTTCTTAGCTAATTCTGTAGCCTTTCTTACTTTTTCTACTGTATCATGATCTGCTGAACCCATAGTAGAAAAGCTAAGCATAGCAACTCTAGGCTCTATTTTACATACTTTTTTAGCTGTATCAGCAGTAGTGATTGCTATTTCTGCTAACTGCTCATAACTTGGATTAGGATTTACAGCACAATCTGCAAATAGAAGCATTCCCTCTTCTCCATAATTTGAAGTTGGAACTCCCATTATAAAAAAGCTTGATACTACTGAGGCTCCTTTAGCTGCCTTAATTACTTGAAGACCAGGTCTCAATAAATCTCCTGTAGTATGAACTGCCCCTGATACAAGTCCATCTGCATCATTACACTTTAGCATTACAGTTCCAAAATACATTGGATCTTTAACTATTTGTTTAGCTTTTTCTATAGTTACACCCTTATTTTTTCTTAATTCATAAAACTTATCTACATACTTATCTATATTGCTCGAACTATTTAAATCAATTATCTCAATATCCTCAAATTCTAAATTCAAACTTTTAATCTCATGTATAATTTTTTTCTTATTTCCTATTAATATAGGATGAGCTAATCCTAAATCCTTTATTTTTCTAGCTGCTTCTATAGTTCTTCTTTCTTCTCCCTCTGGAAGTACTATTCTTTTTATGTCTTTTTTAGCTAAATCCCAAATACTATTTAATAGCTCCATTTATATTTCCCCTTTGCTTTTCAAATCTTATCTTGGAGGCATTACTACCGCTTTACCTTTAACTACAACTTCCCCTCTTTGATTTACACAAATTGTTTCAAGGGTTATTCTATTTTTCTCTTCTACTCTTTCTATAACCTCAGCTGTAGCCGTTATAGTATCACCAAATTTTACAGGAGCTGTGAATTTTAATTCTTGTGAAAGATATATTGTTCCTGGACCTGGAAGCTGCATTCCAAGAACAGTTGAAATATAACTTGCAGATAACATTCCATGAGCTATTCTTCCCTTAAACATGGTTTCCTTTGAATACTCCTCATTAAAATGTGCTGGATTTAAGTCCCCACTTACCCCTCCAAATAAAACTACGTCAGCCTCTGATACGGTTCTACTATAACTTGATTTATCCCCTAAATTTATTTCCTTTATCGTTTTCCCCCTCATACTATATCTCCCCTTATACTTAATTTCTTTCTATTAATAATGCTGTCCCCATGCCTCCACCTATACAAAGTGTAGCTAATCCCTTCTTTGCATCTCTTCTCTTCATTTCATATAGTAATGTTACTAATATTCTTGCTCCTGAAGCCCCAATAGGATGTCCTAATGCAATGGCTCCTCCATTAACATTTACTTTAGTTTCATCTAATTCTAAATCTCTAACAACTGAAATTGATTGAGCTGCAAAAGCTTCATTAGCTTCAATTAAGTCTAAGTCTCCAACAGTCCAATTTGCTCTCTTTAAAGCATTTTTAGTAGCTTGAACTGGTCCATATCCCATTATTGATGGATCAACTCCTACTGTGCCATAAGCCTTTATAGTTGCTAATATCTCTAATCCTAATGAATCAGCTTTCTCACTACTCATAACTATTACCATAGCAGCTCCATCATTTATCCCTGAAGCATTCCCAGCAGTTACTGTTCCATCCTTTTTGAAGGCAGGTTTTAACTTTCTAAGTTTTTCTATAGTAATATTTTCTTTTATATATTCATCTTTATCAAAAATTAGAGGTTCACCTTTTCTTTGTTTAATTTCAACTTCTACTATTTCCTCATTAAATTTTCCAGTTCTTTGAGCTTCCTCTGCTTTGTTTTGACTCCTTACTGCAAATTGATCTTGTTCTTCTCTTGTTATTCCCCATTGTTCTGCTATATTTTCAGCTGTTATACCCATATGATATTTATTGAAAGCATCAGTTAGACCGTCCTCTATCATAGTGTCAATTATCTTTCCCTCACCCATTCTTTGACCAAACCTTGCGGTGGGTATTACATAAGGTGAGTTAGACATACTTTCACTTCCACCACATAGTATTACATCTGCATCTCCAAGCATAATTTCCTGAGCCGCTAAGCTAATTGCTCTTAGTCCAGATCCACAAAGCTTGTTTAAAGTCATGCTTGGAACTTCCACTGGTATTCCTGCTTTTACAGATATTTGTCTTGCTATATTTTGACCAAGTCCACTTCCAAGCACATTACCAATTAGTACTTCATTAATCTCACTTGGACTTATATTGGCTCTTTTTATAGCTTCTTTTGCAGCAATTACACCTAGATCAACTGCAGATAATTTTAATAAACTACCACCAAAACTTCCTATTGGAGTTCTTACTGCTGATACTATAACTACTTCTCTCATAATATCCTCCTATAATCTCATTCCACCATTAACTGATAAATTATGACCAGTTATATATGATGATTCATCACTAGCTAAGAATAAAACTGCATTTGCAATTTCTTCTGGTTCCCCAAGTCTTCCAATCATAGTTTTAGCCCTCATATTATCTAATACTTTCTCTGGTACAGTCTTCATCATCTCTGTATTTATATATCCTGGGGATACTGAATTAACTCTGACTTTAGCACCCTTTCTTGCAAATTCTTTGGCCCAAGTTTTTGTCATACCTATTACTCCTGCCTTTGTTGCAGCATAGTTAGTTTGTCCTACATTTCCAAATTCTCCAACTACAGAAGCAATATTTATTATCGAACCTTCTCCATTTTCCATCATCTGAGGCCCAACTAATTGAGCTATATTAAACAATCCCTTTAAATTAACATTTATAACTAAGTCCCACATTTCTTCAGTCATCTTTTGAATTAATGCATCTCTAGTTATTCCTGCATTATTTACTAAAATATCTACTTTCCCAAACTTTTCAATTATACTTTCGAAAAACACCTTTATACCCACTCTATCGGTAACGTTTACTTCATATCCATATATATTACTATTTTCATAAGGTAATTTATTCATATCAACTGCTACTACCTTAGCCCCTTCTCTCGCAAAGGTTTCTGCAATACATCTTCCGATTCCTTGGGATGCTCCTGTAACTATGGCAACTTTATTTTTCAATCTTAACATTATTATTCTCCTTTTAATTGTAAGTACTTACTTTCATATTTGTTAAAAAATTAATCTTTTTCATATTCTTAATGAAATAAGATTAATTAGTCCATATTATTTATTTTTTTATATAAGTTATTAAAGTAACTCCATAACTTATATTTTTTTAACACGAAATATAACTTAATAAAATTTAAAATGTTTATTACAACTTATATATAGATACAAATTGTCTTGTATGCTCTTTTACTATATCTTCCCACTTTAAATTACTTACTGTATTATCTCCTAGTATTTCTACAGTAAATGTCCCTAAAAGACTATTTACAAAAGTTACTGCCATTATTTCTGTCTCACCATCTATTATTCTTCTTTCTTTAAGCTCATTAAAATATTCTATTAAGATGCTAATTATTTTTCTTGAAAGTTTAAGTTTTACAAAATCTTTCTCATTATCAGCTAATTTCATCTGAACCTTATAAAGCTTTGTATTTTGAATAAATAGCTTATATATTCTATTAGCTATCAATAACATACTTTCTTCAAAACTTAGATTTTCTATATCATTTAATATATAATCTACTCTGGAATCAATTACATAATGCTCTGTAGTTACTTGAAACAAATTGCTCTTAGATCCAAAATGTCTAAATATAGTTAATTCATTTACCCCAGCTTCTTCTGCAATTTGTTTTGTTGTAGTAGGATAGTATCCCTGCTCAGAAAATAACTTTAAGGATACCTTCATTATTTTTTCACTTGTTTCATTATTATACTTCATATCATTGTCTCCTTTATTTTGCATTTTATAAGCAAGTAACTCCTTATATTTTCCAATGTTATTTTATACTATTTTCATGTAATTCTCAATGGATAAATACCCTTTTAGTATAGTTATAAATTCTATTGGTCTTTCATACATAGATGCATGTCCAGAATCCTTAATCGATATATAAGTAGAGTTTTCTATCTTTTCTTTAATATACTCTTGTTCATTTGCTGGTGTAACGAAATCATATTCACTACTTACTATCAAAGTGTTTGCCTTTATATTATGAATATCCTTTCTCACATCATATCCTTCTGCACTCTCTATTAATCTTATCATAGCAGTTAAAAATTCCTCATTAAATACCTTGTATAATAAATCTTTTCTTTTATTCATCCAATCTATATTCTTAGTATAAAATCCTGGCGAATAAATAATAGGTATTGTTACATTATAAAAGGCTTCTTTATTCCTATCCTCTGCTGCATTAATCCATCCCCTGCCTATATCTTGTAACCATGGGTTAGTGTAACTTGTAGTATTAAATAAAATCAGCTTGTTTAAATAACTTTCATATTTTAAAGCAAATTGTAATGCAACTTCTCCACCATAGGAAATTCCAAAAAGGTTTATTTTATCTAGTTTTAATTCATCTATAACTGCCTTTAGTACTTCAACTTGAATATCTTGCTTATAGCTTTCTTCCATCTTATCTGACTTTCCTTGATCTAAGAAATCTAAAAGAATTACTTTATTATCCTTAGAAAGCTCAGGTAAAAATACTTGCCAACTAACGTGAGACATCATTATTCCATTTAAAATTACTAGCGGAGTTCCTTCTCCATGAACCTCATAATATATATTCTTATTGCTATAACTCAAAAATGCCATATTTGCACCTCTACTTTCAATAAATTAAACCTAGCTCCTTAGCCTTCATCAATAGTTCTTCTTTAAACTTCGGATGTGCTATATCAATTAATTTATAAACTCTTTCACTAACTGTAGTACCTCTAAGCTCTGCAACCCCATATTCTGTTACCACCATATCTACATCATTTCTTGATAAACTTACAGCAGCTCCTGGTTTTAAGAAAGGAACTATTTTAGAAATCTCTTCTCTAATTCCAGTTTCCTTATTTTTTACCATTGCTGTGGAATATAAAGCAATAAATGATCGCCCATTTTTAGACATTTGAGCTCCAATTGCAGTGTCTGCTTGTCCTCCAGTTCCACTAAATTGTACTGCTCCTATTGATTCTGAGGCACATTGTCCTGTTAGATCTATTTCTATTGTAGTATTAATAGATACTTGATTATCATTTTTCCCTATAATATATGGGTCATTAGTCCAATATCCATCCATCATCATTATAGAAGGATTATCATCTAAGAAGTCATATAATTCCTTTGTTCCAAGGGCAAAGGCTGCAATGTGCTTTCCTTTATAAAAATTCTTTTTCTTTCCAGTCACTACTCCAGATTTAATTAATTTCACCATTCCAGTAGTAAACATTTCTGTATGAATTCCTAAATCTTTTTTATCACCTAGTGATGCTGCCACTGCATTAGGTATCCCCCCTATGCCAAGTTGAATACAATCTCCATTGTTAATCCTTTCTGCTATAAACCTTCCTATCATTAAATCTTTCTCGTTAGGTTCTACATCTGGAAGTTCTGGAACCTCATAATCTGTCTCAACTACATAATCTATATCACTTATGTGTACTTCAACGTCTCCTAAGGTTCTTGGATAATTCTTATTTATCTCCAATATTACTAAATCTGCTTTTTCCATCATTCTTTTTTCATATACATTACTTAAAGATAATGATAAATATCCATGTTTATCAGGAATAGTTGCTGTACCCATATATATGTTAGTTTTTTTATGGTCCATTCTCTTTGTAGCTGCTAAATGAAGATGATTGGGTATAAAGGATATATTCCCATTTTTCTGTCCTTTTCTCATAGCTGCTGTATAAAACCAACCATCCATTCTAAATGAATCCTTATATTTTTCATTAGTGAAATATTCAGCCATTTCCATAGGCAGACAAGTAGTTACAGTTACATCATTAACTCTATCTGATATCTTATGAAGATTTTTTAAGATTTCTTTTGGTTCGGCAGAGCCTAATCCTGAAACTATTACATCGCCACTCTTAATTAAGTTTAAAGCCTTATCTACAGTTATATATTTCTCATTAATTAATTCTTTTGATTTAATTGTTTCTAACATATTAAACCTCCCTTAATTATTAAGGGCTGTCGCAAACATCTCAAATTTTAACTTGTGCGACAGCACCTTCAAACTCTTATTAATTTCCTAATATAGCATCTATATTCTTAAATCCAATATAAGGACTCCATCCTGTTGGGCTTGATAAATCCATTTTTGCTAATGACATCTCTTGAGTTCCAAGTCTCTTTCCACCAGAGAAATCTATATTTCCTCCAAATGGATTCTCAATTGGCTCTTTTTCCATAGCAGCTATATAATTTTCCCAAGTCAATTCTCCATCAACATTATTTAATCCTGTAACGAAGAAATCTGCTGCTATCCAACCAGTCATAGCATAGGCATTTCCAGAGAAGTCTTCAGTTGAAACTTCCTTAACCCACTTTTGGAAATCGGCCATCGCTGGTTTAGTTACATCTACCCAAGCATTACCATATATTTCATACTTATCTGCAACATCACTCTTAATTGCTTCCACCATAGTTTTATCTACATTTACATATGTTGTAATAGCAGGCTTAGTATTTCCTTGCTTAGCCAATTCCTTAGCTATTTGTGGGAAAGTTCCTTGAATACCTGCAATTATAACAACATCTACATCTTCATTCTTAATCTTTGTTACTGCTGATGAAACGTCTTCTGCTCCTGGAGCTACTTGTTCACTTATTACTTCAACATCTCCAATATTCTTTGCTTCTGTTTCTATTCCTTTAATTAAATCTTTACCAGCATCATCATTAGTGTAGATAACACCTATCTTATTTGCTTTAAATTCTCCTTTTGCCCATGCTGTCATAATACGTCCTTCCATAGGATATACAGGTTGAACTGGGAAGATATTATCACCTTCTCCTTTTGCTGCATTTTCGTTATATAATATTCCTGTACCTGTTGCAAAATAAACTGATGGTATTCCTATTTCCTTAAGATCATCTAATGTTGCTCCTACTACTGGAGTTCCAAAGTGTCCAACTATAGCAAATACTTTATCATCATTTACTAGCTTGTCTAATACAGCCTTACCCTTTTCAGGATTAAATTCATCATCTTGGTGGATATATTCAATTGTTCTTCCATTTACCCCACCTGATTCATTTATCATTTTAAAATATGCTTCTATACCAGCTTTAAATGGAACTCCTACTGGAGCAAAAGCTCCTGATGTTGAAACACTGTTACCAACCTTTATAGTGGTATCAGTAATACCCTGTGCTGCTTCTTCTGTTTTTCCACATCCTGTAAATACCATAGTTAGAGTAAGTGAAGCTAAAAGTAATGCAATTTTCTTTCTCATAAATTT
>NZ_JAWGSV010000099.1:0-10915 GCF_032552055.1 Clostridium sp.
AAATATATTTTTATGCATAAATTATTATTTTTATTACATAATTTTAATTTTTATGCAAAATAATTGTATAAATATTAATATTCTTATTGCATAATTATACTCTTATAGGTATAATTATAAACATATTTGAAATATAGTTAAAATTTAGAAATGAATAACAAGGACTTATCATAAACTCTTATTTTAGTAATTTGGAACAAATTACATCCTTAATTATTCATTGTTAATTTTTAATTTCTAATTGAAAAAAGGGGGCTTTTAATATGAAAAAATATAATAAGGTTGTACTAGCATACTCAGGAGGTCTTGATACTTCAATTATAATATCTTGGCTTAAAGAAAACTATGGCTGTGAAGTAATTGCAGTAGTTGGTAATGTTGGACAAAAAGACGAGCTTGAAGGATTAGAAGAAAAGGCACTTAAAACTGGGGCATCAAAGTATTATATAGAAGATTTAACTAAAGAGTTTGTTAATGACTATATCTTCCCTACTATTAAGGCTAATGCAATATATGAAGGAAAGTATCTATTAGGAACTTCTTTTGCAAGACCTATTATAGGAAAAAGATTAGTTGAAATTGCACTTTTAGAGGGAGCAGATGCTATATGTCATGGTTGTACTGGTAAAGGAAATGACCAAGTTAGATTTGAACTTGCTGTTAAGGCTTTTGCACCTGACATGGATATTATAGCTCCTTGGAGAATTTGGGATATTAAGTCTAGAGAAGAAGAAATAGAATATGCTTTAAATAGAAAGATTCCTATTTCTATAAGCTATGAAACTAATTATAGTAAGGACAAGAATTTATGGCACTTAAGTCATGAAGGCTTAGATTTAGAAGATCCAAGTAACGAGCCTAAGTATGATAAAATCTTAGAATTATCTAATACCTTAGAAAAGGCTCCAGATAAGGCAACTTATATTACCTTAAAATTTGAAAAAGGAATTCCAGTTGCTTTAAATGGTGAAAAATTAGATGGCGTTACTTTAATAGAGAAATTAAATGAAATTGGTGGCGAGAATGCCATTGGAATTATAGATATGGTTGAAAATAGACTTGTTGGAATGAAGTCTAGAGGAGTATATGAAACTCCAGGTGGAACTATTCTTTATAAGGCTCATAAGGATTTAGAAGAACTTTGCTTAGATAAAGAAACCGCTCATTATAAAGAAGTAATTGCATTAAAATTTGCAGAACTTGTTTACAATGGACAATGGTACACACCACTTAGAGAAGCTATAACTGCTTTTATAGATAAAACTCAAGAAAATGTTACTGGCGAAGTTAAACTTAAATTATATAAAGGAAACTTAGTTAATGCTGGAATGACATCTCCATACTCTTTATATAGTGAAGAATATGCTACTTTTGGAGAAGATGCTGTATATGATCAAAAGGATTCAGCAGGCTTTATTAATCTATTTGGACTACCTATCACTGTAAATTCAAAAATGAAGGAAGCCCTAAAAAAGGCTGGTAAATAATTATGAAACTTTGGGGTGGACGTTTTGAAAAAGGAGTTAATTCATTAGTAAATGACTTTAACTCCTCAATAAGAGTAGATTCAAGGATGTATAAAGAAGATATATTAGGTAGTTTAGCTCACGCAAATATGTTAGGTAAACAAGATATAATTCCAGAAGAAGATAGTTTAAAAATAATAGCAGGATTGAAAACAATTTTAGAAAGAATAGAAAACGGAGTAATTAAAATAGATGAGTCGTCTGAGGATATTCATAGCTTTGTTGAAGGGACTTTAACTTACTATATAGGTGATGAAGGTAAGAAGCTTCATACTGGTAGAAGTAGAAATGATCAAGTTACTTTAGATACAAAGTTATATTTAAAAGGAGCTTTAATAGAATTATCAAAGGATGTTATTAATCTTCAAGAAGTCATTTATAAAAAGGCTGAAGAAAATGTAACTACAATAATGCCTGGATATACTCATATGCAAAAGGCACAACCTATAACTTTCGCACATCATCTGCTAGCTTATTCTGAAATGTTTAAAAGAGATTTAAGCAGAATACTAGATTGCTATAAGAGACTAGATGAAATGCCACTAGGTAGCGGTGCTCTTGCAACTTCCACTTACAACATAGATAGAAATATGGTAGCTAAAGAACTTGGCTTCTCCTCTATTACTAATAATAGTTTAGACTCAGTTTCAGATAGAGATTATGCAATTGAAGCATTATCAGTTTTATCAATGATAATGATGCATTTATCAAGATTTTCAGAAGAAATTATTCTTTGGGCAACAAATGAATTTAGCTTTATAGAATTAGCTGATGAATATAGTACTGGTAGCAGTATAATGCCTCAAAAGAAAAACCCTGATGTTGCTGAACTTGTAAGAGGAAAAACCGGAAGAGTTTATGGTGACTTAATGACTTTATTAACAGTTATGAAGGGGTTACCACTAGCCTACAACAAAGATATGCAAGAAGATAAAGAGGCTTTATTTGATGCATTAGATACAGCTAACCTTTCTCTTAAAACATTCATAGGAATGCTCAGCACATTAAAAGTCAATAAATCTAACATGAAAAAAGGAGCTACCTTAGGATTTACAAATGCCACTGATGTAGCAGATTACTTAGTTAAAAAAGGTGTTGCTTTTAGAGTAGCTCATGAAATAGTTGGTGAAATAGTTCTTTATTGTATAAGAAAAGACTTAGCAATTGATGATTTATCAATGGAAGAATTTAAAAACTTCTCACCTATATTTGAAGAAGATATTTATGTAGCAATAGATTTAGTTACATGTGTTGAGGAAAGAAAAGTATTTGGAGGCCCAAGTTCCTCTTCAGTAAGAATACAATTAGACTTACTAAAAGAATCAATCAAAAATACTAAGGAGGCTATCGCATGCTTAAAGTAGGAATTATTGGAGCTACAGGCTATGTTGGTGCAGAGCTACTTAGACTTTTATTAAACCATCCAAAGGTTAAGGTTGAAGCCATAAGTTCTGTATCTTATGAAGGCGAAGAAATATCATCTATATACAAAAACTTTTATGGAGTAACTAATTTAATATGTGAAAATCAAGATGAAGTAATAAAAAAATGTGATGTAATATATGCTGCACTTCCTCATGGATTAAGCGAAGAAATTGCAGAATTAGTATTTAAGGGAAATAAAGTCCTAATAGATCTTGGGGCAGATTTTAGACTTGAAAATGAAGAAGACTATAAAACTTGGTATGGTAAAGACTATAAATTTAAAGATCTTCATAAAGAAAGTATTTATGCTTTACCTGAATTTAATAGAGATAAGATAAAGGATTATAAAATAATAGCTAATCCTGGCTGTTATCCAACTTCAATAGAGCTTGGACTTATGCCTTTATTAAAAAATTCTATTATAAAAACTGATAATATAATTTGTGATTCTAAATCAGGAGCCACTGGTGCAGGAAGAGGTCTTACATTAAAGTCTCACTATCCTGAACTTAATGAAAACTTTTCTCCTTATGGTATAGGCTCACATAGACATACTCCTGAAATAGAGGAATGTTTATCTAAAATAGCGGATGAAAAAGTACAAGTAACCTTCACTCCTCACCTACTACCAATAAACAGAGGAATAGTTTCAACAATTTATTGTAGTCCTAAATCTAAGAATGTAAACTTAGAAAAACTTCATAAATTATATTCAGAATTTTACAAAAATGAAGCATTTATAAATGTGCTTCCACTTGGGGAAACAGCTTCAATAAAAGAAGTTAAACACACTAATTTCTGCAATATTTCATTACATCTAAATCACAGAAAAGATGGAATAATAATAGTAAGTGCTATTGACAATATGATAAAAGGCGCTGCCGGACAAGCCATACAGAATATGAATATAATTCTAGGCTTCGAAGAAACTGATGGGTTAAAATTAATTTCTGCAGGAAATTAATTTTAATGAAAGAATGAAAGAATGAAAGAATGAAAGAATGAAAAAATGAAAAAAATTAATAATGAAGGAATTAAGTAATGAAGTAATAAAAGAATTAAGGAATTGGGGAATTAGAGAGTTATAAGAAATTGCTTTAATTAATAAATTATGAAATCTCTTTGCTTTTTCTGACTATATTTATTAATAAAATCTTTACCTCTATGCAATGTGTTATATATTTTTTATATTCTGCTTCATTTATTATTTCTGCTTTTGATAATAAATTTAGCCAGTACTCAGACTCATTTGCTTCTTTTAGAGCAATACTCATTTTATTTATAAAATCTTTCTTACTTTGGGCATATTGAGCTTCTGTTACATTTGCTCCAATGGACGTTGCTGATCTAACTAACTGTTTTGATAAAATATACTCTTTTTCATTTTTTAATTTTAGATATAGTTTTACTATATCTAAACTGAAGTTAAAACTTTTATCTAATATGGCATTTTTCATAAACTTTATCACCTCCTATTAGATTATTAACTTTATAATATTTATCTTATTCACATTTTTATAAACTTATTTACTAAATATAATTTTACTTCACCTTTAATTTCTTCATTTTTTCATTTTTCCAATTACTAAAAAGGGGGTTTTTATTTTGAAACTACTATCTAATCAAGGTGTTACAGCACCTAAAGGATTCCTTGCATCTGGAATTCACTGTGGTCTTAAAAAAAATAATTTAAAGCTAGACTTAGCTCTTATTTATTCAGAAGTACAAGCTAATTCTGCTGGTGTTTATACTAAAAATAAGGTTAAGGGGGCTCCTATTTATATAACTAAGGAGCATTTATCTAATAAAAAAGCTCAGGCTATTATAGTTAATAGTGGAAATGCTAATACATGCAACGGAAGCGATGGATTAGTTAAGGCTAAGAGAATGGCTGAGCTTCAGGGGAAAGCTCTTAGATTAAAAACTAGTGATATACTAGTTGCTTCTACTGGGGTTATTGGTGTTCCCCTTAATATTGATGCTATTAAAGATGGAATTCCAATGTTAACTGAAAGACTTTCAAAGGAAGGCTATGAAGATGCTGCTACAGCAATAATGACTACAGACACTTATAAAAAACAGCTTGCCTTTGAATTTAAAATAAAGGATAAGGTAGTTACAATTGGGGCAATGGCTAAGGGATCAGGAATGATTGAGCCAAATATGGGAACTATGCTTTCTTTTATTACAACAGATTTAAATATTTCTGGTGAACTGCTATCTGAGGCATTAAAGGAAAGTACTAAAATAAGTTATAACAGGGTAAGTGTTGATGGAGATACTAGTACTAATGATATGGTTCTTGTACTAGCTAATGGTTTAGCTTCCAATGAAGAAATAGTTGAAAAAAATGATGATTACTACACTTTTATTGATGTCTTAAACACTTTAAACATCACTCTTTCTAAAATGATTGCTAAAGATGGTGAAGGTGCTACTAAGCTTATTGAATGTATAGTAAGTAATTGCAAGTCAGAAAAAGATGCAGAAATACTTTCTAAAAGCGTTATTAACTCACCTCTTGTAAAAACTGCAATATTTGGTAGTGATGCTAATTGGGGAAGGGTATTATGTGCCCTTGGTTATTCTGGAGTAAATATTAATCCTGATAAAGTTAATCTATCATTTAAAAGCTCTGTTGGGGAAGTTGAAGTTTGCAAAGATGGAATGCCTCTACCTTTTGATGAAGTTAAGGCAAAGGAAATATTATTAAAAGATGAAATTCAAATTTTAATAAGTATGAATTCAGGGAAATATTCTTCAAAGGCTTGGGGATGCGACTTAAGCTATGATTATGTGAAAATAAATGGAGATTATAGAAGCTAAAGGAGGCGCTAGAAAGTGAATTATATAGAATATGCAAAGGTACTAACTCAAGCACTTCCCTACATTCAATCCTTAGCTGGAAAGATTGTAGTTATAAAGTATGGTGGAAATGCTATGACTAGTGAAGAACTTAGGAAAAGTGTAGCAACTGATATAGTTTTAATGCAATGTGTTGGTTTAAAACCTGTTATTGTCCATGGTGGTGGCCCAGATATTTCAGAGTTTTTAACTAAAATAGGTCAAGAAAGCAAATTTATAGATGGCCTTAGATACACTGATGAAAAGACTATGGAAATAGTTAAAATGGTCTTAGGTGGTAAAGTTAATAAGGATATAGTTTCATTAATAGAAAGTGCTGGTGGTAAAGCTATTGGCCTAACTGGCTTAGATGGTTCCTTTATAAAAGCAAAGAAATTTGAAGGTTCATTAGACCTTGGGTATGTTGGTGAAATCACATCTATAGATACTACTATAATTGATATGGCCCTTTCAGCTGGATATATCCCAGTAATAGGCTCAGTTGCAATAGGGGAAAACTCTACTGAGTCCTACAATATAAATGCTGATACATGTGCTGCTAAATTATCGGCTGCACTTAAAGCAGAAAAACTTATACTTTTAACTAATGTACCAGGGCTAATGGTAGATCCCAAAGATCCAGCTTCATTAATATCAACATTAAGATTACATGAGGTTAAAAAATTATATGCAGATAAAATAATACATGGTGGAATGATTCCAAAAATAGAATGCTGCGTTGAAGCAGTAAGGATGGGTGTTAAGACAGCTCATATAGTAGATGGAACTTTGCATCATTCAATACTACTTGAACTACTATCAAATGAAGGAATTGGAACAATGATCTATTAAAAAGGGGGCTTTTAAAATGTCAAATAATTTACCTTTAATGTCAACTTACTCTTACCTCTCTGTTAACTTAGTTAAGGGAGAAGGTTCTTATCTTTTTGATGATAAAGGAAATAAATATATAGATTTTACTAGTGGAATTGGTGTTAATAGTCTTGGATATGGAGATAATGACTGGGTTCAAGCTATTACTGACACTGCTTCTACTCTTCAACATACATCAAATATTTTCTTAAATGAAAAAACCTTAGCTCTTTCTGAAAAGTTAGTTGAAATTACAAAGATGGATAAGGTTTTTCTTTGTAATTCTGGGGCAGAAGCTAACGAAGGAGCTATAAAGCTTGCTAGAAAATATAGCTTTGACAAATATGGATTAAATAGACACAAAGTATTAACTTTAAAACAATCTTTCCATGGAAGAACTTTAGCTACATTAACAGCAACTGGTCAAGATAAATTCCACAACTACTTCTTCCCTTTCCCAGGTGGATTTGATTATGTAGACGTTAATGATATACAAGACTTTAAAAATAAAGCAAGCAATGAAGTTTGTGCAATTATTATGGAAGCTATTCAAGGCGAAGGTGGAGTTCATCCATTAAACTCTGACTTTGTAAAGGAAGTTTATGAGATTTGTAAGGAAAAAGACATTCTCTTAATCTTTGACGAAGTACAATGTGGAATCGGAAGAACTGGAAAAGTATTTGGCTATGAATCCTATAATGCAAAGCCTGATATAGTTACAATTGCGAAGGGATTAGGGGCTGGACTTCCTATTGGAGGCTTCTTATGTAATAAAAAATTATCACAAACCTTTAATCCTGGCGATCATGGAACTACTTTTGGTGGAAATCCAGTTGTTTGCTCTGGAGCCTTAGTAGTCTTAGAAAAACTTTGCAATGAAAAAGCATTAAAGGAAATAGAAGAAAAAGGACAATACTTAAAATATCTATTAAAAAACATTGACTCGCACTTTATAAAAGATGTAAGAGGAAATGGATTAATGATAGGAATAGAAGTAACTGTCCCACCTTCTGAAATTCAAAAGAAGGCATTAAAAAAGGGCTTATTAGTACTAACTGCTGGAAAGAACGTAGTTAGACTTCTTCCTCCACTTATAATTTCAAAAGAAGAAATTGAAGCAGGAGTTAAAATATTAGAAGAAGTAATAATATAATAATTAATCAATTAAAGAATGAAAAAATGAAAGAATTAAAGTATGAAAAGATAGAGATACAAATTCATATGTAGACTAGTTTTTAACTCAAATTCTTTATAAAAAATTAAGCTGAGCTGAATTTCCCCTTCATTTTTTCATGTTAATAAAAACATTAGTTTTTATTAACTTTTCATTCTTTCATTATTCATTGCAATATTATTTAAAATTAAGAAATTAAATTTTGTTTAATTTCAACAATAACTGTTAATTGTTACTTGTTAATTGTTAACTGAAACTTTGGGGGTATTTATGAAAAAGGATTTATTAAAAATGGAAGATTTATCGAAGGATGAAATTTTAGATATACTTAATTTAGCTGATCAATTAAAGTATGAGCTTAAGCATAATATTAAACATCATCACTTAGATGGCAAAACTCTTGGTATGATTTTTGAAAAAGCTTCTACAAGAACTAGGGTTTCTTTTGAAGCGGGCATGTATCAACTTGGGGGCTATCCCCTATTCTTAAGTTCTAATGATTTGCAAATTGGTCGTGGAGAACCTATTGAAGATACTGCTAGGGTTCTTTCAAGATATGTTAATGGAATTATGATAAGAACTTTCGATCAAGGAGAAGTTGAAGCCCTTGCTAAATGTTCAAGCATTCCAATTATTAATGGACTTACTGATGATGAGCATCCTTGCCAAGTCCTAGCTGATTTAATGACTATTAGAGAAGATAAAAATATATTAGACGGCCTTAAAGTTGCTTATATTGGCGATGGAAATAATATGGCTCAATCACTTCTAGTAGGATGTCTACAAGTAGGAATGAATATTTCTTTAGCAGTTCCTAATAATTATATGATAAAGGAACATTATATTAATAAAGGAAATGAAATTGCTGAAGCTAATAATTTAAAGTTCGAAATAGTTGATGATCCTAAAAAAGCAATTATAGATGCTGATGTTGTAATAACTGATGTTTGGGCAAGCATGGGTAAAGAGGATGAGGCTAAAGAAAGAGTAAAAGCATTTAATGGCTATCAAGTAAATGCTGAACTTATGACTTTAGCTAAAGAAGATGCAATAGTACTGCATTGTTTACCTGCTCATAGAGAAGAAGAAATCACTGCAGAAATATTAGAAAAGCATGCTGATACCATTTTTGAAGAAGCTGAAAATAGGCTTCATGTTCAAAAAGCAGTTTTAGTTAAGCTTATAAACAAATAAACTAAAGGAAATTATTTAATTCTCCTAATCAATTTATTTAATTATATATTTAACAACTAAGATTAGAAAATGAAGGAATAGTGGATGTAAATTGGTCCAAATCACCTATAAGTTAAAGATAAAATATTTATTTAAACTCCCTGTATAAATGTAGGGAGTTTTATTTTCATTTAATTTATCTACGACACTTCTAAGATACTGAACTAATTTTAAATTACTAAAACACCTCTTTATTAATTAATCTATTAGGATAGTAAAATGTTGAAAACTTGCTATTTAATTGAATCTTATAGTATCATAAATATTATTAAGTCCCTTTTAATAAATTTAATAATGGCTAATTTTATACTTTCTTTATATATTATTTAAAATTTAGTCACATTTATTATTTATATTAATACATATCTTTCAATTAAGAATTTACATTATTATAGTTCTATAACCTTAGAAACTAAATATATTTATTTAAGTATAGATAAAAATTGAAAGTATAGATTATATGTCCTTTCATAGGATTCTAAAATTATAATGTGATCTAAAATCAAACTCAGGAGGTGCTTTTTATTGAGTAAGAAAAAAGTTTTCTCTTTAGTACTAGTATTATTTTTATGCTTAAATAATACATATAACATTGCATTTGCAGAGCCTAACTCTTCTAGCAATGGTACTATTGATGAAAACATGACAAAATATAAAGAACTAGATGGAAAAGCTTTAGAGCTAGATGCTGAAGTTGGAAAACTAAATAATGAAATTGAAGAAATAAATAATAAACTTGAAAAGAACAATACTGAAATTACAAATGCTGAAGCAGAAATAGAAAATATAAATAAAAAGATTGAAGAGTCACAATTTGAAATTAAAGAAAGAGAAGACTTAATGAGCAAGCGTATTCGTTCCATGTATAAAAGCAACATGGCAACAGATATGATATATTATATTCTAACTTCTGAAAGTATTTTTGATTTATTCTCAAGAATAGATGCTATTAGCAAGATAATTTCAGTAGATAAAGATATAATTTCAGAGATTAATGAAAAGAAAGAAGACTTAGTAAATGATAGTAAAAAAATAGAAGAAAGAAAAGAAGATCTAAAAAAACTATCAGCTTCTATAGAAAATGATTTAGCTGAAATCAATAAGAAAAAAGAAGAACAAGAATCTCTTTTAGCTAAATTAAATGAAGAGAAAGATTCATTAATGTCAATTATAGAAGCTAATGAAGTAAATTTGGTTTCTAATACTATTACTATAGTTGATAGCAGTGATTCTATCTCTAAGCTTAAAGATGCCTTAAGCACTTTAAGAGGTCTATTACCTCAACTTAATAGTAGTTATGCCATTAGCTTAGTTGAAGATGCTATTTCTAATGCTGAAAATAAAATTTACACTTTAGAAATAGAGGAAAATTCAATTTCTCAAAATAGCAATAACTTTAATGAAAGTAATGATAGTACAAGTTCTGGTTATTTAGCTACATACTCAATGTCTGCAACAGCTTACACTGGACATGGTCTTACAGCTTTAGGTCTAAAACCTGTAAGGGATCCAAATGGATTAAGCACAGTTGCTGTAGATAAAAACGTAATACCACTCGGCTCAAAGGTCTACGTAGAAGGTTATGGATATGCTATAGCTTCAGATACAGGTGGAGCTATTAAAGGAAATAAAATTGACCTTTACTTTAATACCCTTGAAGAATGTTATTCCTTTGGTAGAAGAACTGTTACAGTTCATGTAATATCTAACTAAGTTTAGTTTAAAAAATAAAATGTCTATGTTATGCTTAGTTGACCTTTGGCAAGTTGCAATTCAACTTTCACATAACATTTGTAAACTTTATTTTTTATAGATAAAATAACTGTTTAAAACTTTAATT
>NZ_JAWGSV010000100.1:0-10780 GCF_032552055.1 Clostridium sp.
ATTTCACCATTTTCATATAAATTTAAATACTCTAAATAATTATTATAATTTTTTATTGATTTTTCACTTTGCTTTAAATTATATTGAGCCTTAGCCAAATTATAATATAAATCAATTTTATCTACCGTTTTATTTTTAGTAAGATTAATTCCTTCTAAAGCAATTTTTTCTACTTCTAAATATTTATCCGATATCATAAGCATTTTTACATAATTACAATAAATATATTTATAAAATTTTCTATCTTCATTACTATTAATTAATGAATTATATGATTTTTCTGCTTCTTCTAAAGCTTTTCTATAATCACCATGCATACCATAAGTTACTGATAATTGAAATCTATAATATAAATTATTAGGATTCTTTTCTAGTTCTTTTATTAATAATTCGCTAGTTCTTTTGAATTTTCTTTCCATAAGCTCTTTATCAGTGGCTAAATATCCATAATGTAGAAGTAATGAATTTAACTTTTTAACTGGCTCCTTCCAAGTAGGTTGATTATGAACTGAACCAATATACTTGAATCCAGTTTCATTTTTAAATAATCTTAGGGTCTCTACTGTAGAAGTCCTATTTAAATTATTTTCATCTACAACATTTTTCCCATATATAGTAGCTGCGTTAAATTTCAAGTAACATCCATCTTTAAAGAAACTAATTATATCATTACAGTTTTCTAAAACTTCATCTCCATCAATACATAAGAACCATTCTCCAGAACAATACTCAAGTACCTTATTCCTCATTTCAGAAAAATTATTATTCCACTTATGGAAATAAACTTTATCTGTATATTTATTTGCTATTTCAACTGTCTTATCTTCTGAACCAGTATCTACTATAATTAATTCAGATTCAATATTTTCTAAAATAGGTTGTAATGAAGCTAAACACTTATCTAAATATTTTTCTTCATTTTTTACCATCATTCCTATACTTAAAAGCATATTTATCTCTCCTTTAAACTTTATATTATATTTGTCGAAAAACATTCTATATACTTAAGTAAAAAAGAAGCCAGAGTTGCTACCCTGACTTCTTTTTATCATATTTTAAAATCAATCAATTATCTTAGTAATTGAAGAACTCCCTGAGGTTGTTGATTTGCTTGAGCAAGCATAGCTTGTGCAGCTTGTTGTAAGATGTTATTCTTAGAGAATGTCATCATTTCCTTAGCCATATCAACGTCTCTTACTCTGCTTTCTGCAGCTGTTAAGTTTTCAGATGAAGTTCCTAAGTTGTTAATAGTATGCTCTAATCTATTTTGCATAGCTCCTAATTTAGATCTTTCAGCTGAAACTTTATTTAAAGCCTTATCAAAAGCTGCTATAGCGTTAGATGCATTGTCGTGATTTGATACATCTAATGCTGCTTCACTAGCAGTATCAGAAGTACCATCTGTTACTCCATTAGCTTTTGTAAATCCATCAGTATCTGCAGTTCCAGTTATTCCCAGAGCAGCTGCTCTCATATCATAAATTTCAGCAGTCATACTTTGACTTTCGTTTGCACCTATTTGAAGTTTTGCACTAGTTCCTGTTCCTGCAAGCTTTCCGCTATTTAGCACATCTACTTTTAGAGAAGATTCAATATCTTTAGTTGACTCTTGACCTGCTTTTTGAGTTAAAGTCAATTTAGCATCACCAGCTGTATAAGCTGCTACATCATATTTAGCCTTTAATGTATTATCTCCTTCTATCGCTGTTTTTAAACTAGCGAATAATGCATCATCAGTAGCACCTGTAATTGCTAAATCTACGCCATCTATTGTTACTGTTCCTGCTGATAATGTTCCTTTTAATTCGAATTTACCAGTAATAGCTGCACTACCATCTTTTTCACCATTTAATAATTTTTGAGTATTAAATTCAGTAGTATTTCCTATTCTATTAACTTCTGAAGTTAATTGGTTAATTTCTTTTTGGATTTCTGCTCTATCAGATGCAGTATTTGTATCATTACCAGCTTGAACTGCTAATTCTCTCATTCTTTGAACGATTGAGTGAGTTTCATTTAAAGCTCCTTCAGCAGTTTGAATCATTGAAATACCATCTTGAGCATTTCTTGAAGCTTGGTCTAAACCTCTGATTTGACCTCTCATTTTTTCAGATATAGCTAGTCCTGCTGCGTCATCTCCAGCTCTGTTAATTCTAAGTCCTGAAGATAATTTTTCCATTGACTTACCTGCAGCTGTTGTGTTTGAAGTCATATTTCTGTGTGCGTTTAACGCGTTCATATTGTGATTAATAATCATAATAAAATTCCTCCTTGATTTTTAAATTCGACATCCTTGTCTTTTATTTATTTAAACCTACCTATGTAGATAAGTTCTCTATATAGAGACTTTGCTTAAGCTTTATATTATATATATCGTTTAATAAAATAGAACTTTATACTTTTTTCTAAAAAATTTTACATTATTTTTATTATCTTTAATTAAATAATTATATCTTTGCAGTAAAAAAATTATTAACTCTTCTATTTTTTTCATAAGCATTATTTGCATTTTTTATATTATGCAAATTTCTTATTTCCTCTTTAACTAAGATTCTCTCTTTTTCTATAGTTTCTTTTAGCTTTTTATCTAAAGCTATTAAGTCCAATTCTAAATATGCTTTTTTTACTTCTTCTCTATTATTTTCATTAGAAAATAATTTTTCTAATATTTTTCCCCTTTTATCAAGAAGCTTTAATGCTTCTTCTTCATTTTCTATTCCATTTATAATGGATAATGTTATCTCTCTATATTTTTTAAGTTCTTCTAATATCATATCTTAGCTAAGTCCTAATTGTTGCATTAAATAACTTTGTTGGGAATTATACTTATTCATCATAGTTTCTAAGTTTGCATATTTAGTATATAAAGCTTGCTCTCTTCTTGAAAAATCTTTTTCCATATCAGACATCTTTTGTTCATATTTTTCAATTGATCTTGTTATCTCATTATTATAAGCTGTTGCAGATCCTTCAATACCTGCTTTTTTTATTATAGAAGATGTAACAGTTACTGTTTCATTATATAATATATCTTTAACCCTTTGTAACAAGCCTGTTTTAGAGTATTTTTGCCCTTCTGATAAAGTTTCATCCTTAGGTGGAGACTTTATAAACATATCCATTACTTCTTGGGAATTTCCTTCTAAAGCTTTAGTTAGCTTATCTTCATCTATAGTAAAGGTTCCATTTTTCGTTCCTGAGTAATCTGAAACTGACTTAATTCCTATTTTTTCTAAATTTAACCCTGTTCCATCAACTAAAGTTCTCATAGCTTCTTTTAAGCGATTTGATATTCTAGTTAAATCATTGTCCTTTGAAAGTTGTCCTTTTTCCACTTTTTCATTCCAAAGTTTTATTTCATCTTCAGACATTTCCTTCTTTTGGTCTGCAGTTAAGGGTGTAAAATCTCTATTTCTCTTTTCTGATGTCAAGGTATTTAATTTTTCCACTAACGTATTATAATCATTAAAGAACTTAACTAAATTATCTTTAATTAAAGTTACATCTTGCTTTCCACTTACAGTTATTCCATCCTCTGGTATTTCCCCTGTTAGCTTAAAAGTCACTCCATCTAAGGTAACAGTATTAGACGTTCCAGTGTGTGTATAAATTCCACCTTTACTATCTTCAAATGTAATTTTTGCATCTCTACCTTCAGTTATTTCACTAGATCCCTCTATGATAGATAAATTTATTTCATATTTAGAACTATTGGTTTTAGATTTTAATACTAATTCACCATTATTTAATTCGGCTTTAATATCAATATTTTTTTTAATTAATTCATTATTTATATGTTTTAATAATTCATCCTTTTTATTATCTGTATCAATGTTTGTAAAACTTGATAAATCTATTAAATTTCCATTTATAAATATTTTATTACCCGCTACTTTATCTAGACCCACTTTATTAGTAGTTGGACTTCCATCCTTCCACTCATTAAAACTTCCATTTTTACCATTAACATTAATTTGTGGATCATTAACTGAACCAGCAATAGTACTCTTAAAGGTGATTTCACCACCATCAGTAATATCTGCCGAAAAATTATATTCTTTCAATTCTGCATTTAAAACTTTTTTAAGCTTATCAGAATCTACCCCTGAACCATCATCCTTTTGTATATCCTTACCACTAATTTTAATATCAACTTGTCCTTTTTCTGTTTGAAAAGAAATTGTGTTTGTATAACTTATTTTAAAGTTCTTTGTAGTAAATCCTGTTATAGAGGCATATGTATCATCAACACCTTTAACTTCTTCATTTATATCTTCTCTTTTCCCTCCAATAGTAAAACCACCATTTTCACCTAACACAGTAGATTCAAATATAAATCCTTTTGCATTGTTACCTGCATCTCCTGCAAAATCACTATATCTTACAGTTACATTAATACCAGCTGCCTTTAACTCATCAGTTAAATTATTTGCCTGTTCTTTTTCAGTATCACCTTTTAATGTAAATTCTTTTCCATTAATGACAACCTTATTATCTTTAATTCCATCTGTTTTCAATACTGCTTTTGCTGCTTTTCCAGTAGTTCCTGTAATTTTATAATTTTCTGCTTTTGCATCTCCTGAACCTGATACAGTTAATACATTTTCATTTGAGGAAGTAAACTGTACAGATGACCAATTCTTACTTAATAATAAACTATTACTACTAGCTACATCAAAATACTTATTGTAAAACTCTCTTGAATCCTTAATTACTTCTCTATAAAGCTTTTGCTTTATTTCTAGTATTTCTTTATCTTGGCCTTTTTTATCTATCTTGATTCTATATGGCTTCATGGAATTTTTGATTATTTCATCCATATCTAAGCCAGTTGCTAATCCTGTGATTCTCATTTAAACACCCCCGTTTTTCAATTAATAGTTGACAATTAATAATTAACAATTGATGTTGGAATTCAGTGAACTGAGTTCCTAAATTAATATCTTGTTATTTTATTTATCTAATATGTTACTTCATTTTCTTAGATATCTCGTATGCTTCATGCCAAGTGTCTCTTACACTTTCTATTACTGGCATTAGCTCCTCCATCATTTTTGCATCTTTTTTTAAGTTAATTTCAAATAGTCTAGTTTTTATAAAGTCATAAACTTCGTATAATTGTGATGCCCAATCTCCTGCATTTCTATCTAAAGTTACCATTAGTTCTGTGAAAATATCTTGAACCCTTACTAAGCTTTCATGACTTTTCTTTGTATCTTGCTTCTCCAAGGCTTCTTTTGCTACCTTTGCAAATCTAACTGCTCCATCTACTAACATTAATAATAACTGTTCCTTTGATGCGTAGTTAACGCTATTATTTTTATATGCATTTAAGGCATTATTACTATACATTTATTATTTCCTCCTACTTTTTAACATCTAAAAAAGTGCCTCTACCTAGTAAATTTATATCTTCTTCTTTTTCTGCTTTTAGGCTTATAGTTGGTTCTTGAACTTTGCTTACATCAATAGTAATTTTTCCTTTGCCCTTTTTCATTGCTTCTTCTTTTACATATTCCTTGAAGAATTTTTTCTTTTGCTTTTCACTATCCTTATTTATACTTATAGTTGATTTTCTATGAACCTTACCATCTTTAGTTTTTTCATAAAGCTTTCTTCTGATATCTGTATCAATTTTATTAAGTAAGAAATTCATAGCTCTCCCCCCTATTAAGCCTTTTTATCTATAGCTACACCAACTAGCTCAACCATTCTAGCTATTAGATCTAGAATTTTTTTAGGTGGACACTCCATTATAACTTCCTTAGTATCTTGGTCAATTATTTTTATCATAATATCACCAAACTTTTCATGAACTGAATACTCTGCATAAGTATTTTCATCCTTAAGGAACTTATTTAATTTATCTACAGCCTTAGCTATATCTTCTTCTCTATATCCTTTATCTTTTGCTGTTACAGCTTTTACTGCATCCTTGCCTGCTGGAACCTGCTTAACTTCAATATTTGTATCAATATATGAAGTATTACCTAGGTTAGCTTGTCCTCCTTGACTTGTAACCTTAAAATCCACTTTAAATCCCCCTTTCTTTCAATTAACAGTTAACAATTAATAATTAACAGTTTTGGTTGAAAGTCAACGAGTTGACTTTCTTTAATCTAATTTTTCTTATAAAACTCCTGAAGGAGCTTTATAAATATCTAAGTTTGTAATTTGGAACAAATTACTTCCTTCATTTTTTCATTCTTTAATTCTTTACTTTTTTCATTATTAAATGTATTATTTTTCTCTGATTTTCAATCCTTTTAATAAATCAATATTGATTTTCGCCGCTTCTTTGTTTTCTTCTTGAACCTCTTCAAATAATTCTTTTCTTAAGATAGTCTTTTCCTTAGGTGCCTTGATTGCTAGTTTAACACTTCCATCTTCAATCTTGGATACTGTTATTTCTATATCATCACCTATTAAAATAGACTCACCCTTTTTTCTAGTTATAACTAACAAATTAACACCTCTCTTTTGCAATTAATAATTAACAGTTGACAATTAACAATTTAGGAAATAATTCAGCATAGCTGAATTATAAATTAAAATCTTTAATTCTTAAAAACTCCTAAGGAGTTTATTCCTTAATTCTTTCATTTTTTCATTCTTTCATTATTAACTTCTATTTAAGAAACTCTGTAAGAGTTTCTTCCTAAATTCTTCATTCTTAATTCTTCATTTTTAATTTATAAAAACTTTAGTCTTTATACTGTATTCTTCTTTATCCAGTATATATTGTTCCCCTTTTTTGTCATTTATATTTATTACTAGAGGTGCTTTTAAGTTTGCTGTTATATTTTCTAGCTTTTCACTTAAGGTTACTAATGAATATAAAATAACATCTTCTTCTTTTTGTATATTTAGATTTTTTATTATTTCTTCATTTAGTTTTATTTCATAATTTTCTTTTACTATAAATGGCGATATTAATATAAATCCAATATCCTTGTCTTCAATTGATTGAATTATGCTAAAAGGGCTATCTTCTAGTGCTTCTCTTATTATGTATTTTTTTAAATTAGGGAAGCCTGGTATCCCTTTTTCAAAGGTTATTATTTCATTTTCTTTATATGTTATTTTTCCATGTATAGGTGACATTATTTCCATTTTAATTCTCCTATCTTAAGAAGTCTAATAGTGATGGTTGTATTATTTTTGCACTTACTTGTAGTGATGCCATATAAACACTTTGTGCTACTGTAGCTTCTATAGTTTTTTCTGCAAAATCTATATCTTCTGTTTGAGATAATATATCTTTTAGGTTAAAGTTTTGTTCTTCATTTTGAGAGCCTGCAGAGTCCATTCTATTTTGCTTAGCTCCCACTTCTGCTCTTACCTTTAATAAATTTGTTACTACTTCATCAAGATCACTTAAGTTTTCACCAGTTATCTTACTACTTTCAGTTGGATCCTCTGATGCTACATTATTAGTTATATCTTTAAGCAAATCCATGGTATTAATTTCTTTACCATTTTTATCTTTAAATAGTAGTAAATCTGTAGCTGATACATTGTAGTCCATAGTTACGCCTTGTGAAACTTCTACTTCTAACTTACTTCCAATCATACTAATTTGATTTTGTACCATTTCATCAGTATCATTTAAGTTAAGAACTTCTCCATCCTTACCACTTAAATACATATAATTATTTCCTGTGGTAATATCTTTAGTTGAACCTACTGGCTTAGAATTACCTTTAGTTCCTCCAAATATATATTTACCATCAAAATTTGTGTTTAATATTTGAGTTATTTCATTTACTTTTTCATTCATTTCATCTTTAATAGCCTTCTTTTCATCAGTTCCATAACCTGCATTTCCTGCTGAAACCATAAGCTCTCTAAACCTTTGAAGACTATTACCTAGCTGCTCCAGTGCTGTATCTGTTGTATCTAACCAGTTAGTAGTATCTTTTATATTTTCATTATATTGAACATTGGTTGATATATCTCTACTTAACTGCATACTTCTAGCAACTTTAAAGGGATTATCAGAAGGTCTTCTTATTTCCTTACCTGAAGTTAATTGGTCATTAAGTTTCTTCATACTATTTTGATTTCTTCCAAGATCCCTTAAAAAACTCTTACTCATCATCTGATTTGTAATTCTCATTTTCCTACCTCCTATCTCTTAAGTCCATTTATTATTACTTCTAATAGTTCATCTACTGTTGCTATTATCTTAGCATTTGCATTGTATGCATGTTGGAACTGCACTAAGTTAGCCATTTCTTCATCAAGAGATACTCCAGAAACTGAAGCTCTACTTTCTTCAATACTATATAATAAGTCTTCTTGGTTAGTTACCATTCTTTGAGCTTCTTGAGCTTGTACTCCAAGTCTATCAATAGTATCTTTAAAGTAAGAATCTATCTTCATTCCAGAAGTACTACTTTCTACATTTAACCCATTATTACTTAATGAATTTCCACCCTTATTTTTATTAAACATATCACTTCTTGACTTAACAGTTTCATTAATATCTTGTATTCTAATTAAAGAATCTCTAAGTTTAGCTATAGCTAAGGCTCTTGCACCATCACTATCTCCATCCATAATATTTTCGTTAGTGTATTTATATAAATCATCATGAGTCTTAGTCTTAATCTTCATAACATCTTCTAATATTTCCTTATTTATAGAAATATTTTTAGCTGTTATTTCTTCTTCAGCCTTTAATGTAAAATCTAAATTACTTAAAGTACCGTTACTTCTATAGCTTGCTACATCTTTATTTACAAAGAAAGGTAAATAATCCTTATCTACATCTCCAGTATTATTAAGTGGATCTTCTATACCACTATGAACTGCATTTACTGAAAAGGCTAAAGCCTTAGCAAGCTTATTTAATTGATTCATATAGTCTTCGATATCTTTTTGAACTGAAATTATACCACTAACACTACCTGTTTCAGGTTTAAACATCATAAGTTCAGAGTATCCAATTGTATCTCCATCCCTTATAGGATATCCATCCCCTCTTACTGCTTGTCCATTACTATCTGCCCATATAACTCTGCTATCTTTAATTTCCTTTGCTTGCTCTAGAGTAATTCCTGAAACTTTTAAAGTCTGTTTATTAGCTTCGCTATCCATATTACCATTTTTATAATATGTAACTATATAAGTCTTCCCAGATAAATCACTTTCATCAAGCTTAACATCAGTAACATATGAAAATCTTGATACATCTCCATTAGGACTAGAGTTTACTAATAAATCAGCCTTCATTTTTCCTGAGCTAGTAGGTTTAACATCTACTCCATTAAACTCTTTTTTATCTACTTGAATACCGAATTTATAACTTAATTGATCTAATAGTAAGTCTCTTTTATCCATTAAGTCATTTGGTGCATTCCCTGATACAGTAACACTTATTATTTCTTGGTTAACTCTATCTAGTTGTTCAAGCATACTATTAACTTCAGTAACACTGCTCTTTAGCATATCCTGAGCATTAGTTTGAAGCCCTTCAAGCTTTGTATAAGTTGCATTTAATGCATCTGCAAGTGCTGCTGATTGTTGAGCTACTACTGTCCTAGCATTAGAGCTATTAGGTTGCTTAGATAGTTCTTGGAAAGAATCAAAGAATTTCCCCATTAAAGTAGATAACCCTGTTTCAGATGGTTCATTAAAAACACTTTCTACTTCATATAAGTAATTATTTCTCATATCGTACTTTCCGAGTACTGCATTTTCTCCTCTAACTTGATAATCTAGGAAGTTGTCCCTTACTCTTTCTATAGCTTGTATTTGAGATCCTGTACCCAACTGCCCTGCCCCTACAGAAGATCCTCTAGAAGCTCCACCAAAAGGTCTTGAAGTTTCTATCTTCGCTCTTTGTCTAGAGTATCCTACAGTATTAGAGTTAGCTATATTATGAGAAGTTACATCTATACTTTTTTGTTGTACATTCATACCCCTTTTTGCAATATTAAATGTTGAAAATAATCCTGACATAATCCATCCACCTATCTTTTTATATTTCCATAAGAATTATACGTTGCTGCGTCTTTTTTAGGATTCATTATGTTTAGTAGTTTATTAGTAAAAGCTAATTGTTGCTTTATCAATAATTCGTTAGTATCTTTTTGAAGTATAAGTTCATTTAACAATCTTTGCATTGCTCTATACACTTCATCTAATTCACTATCTTTTGAATTATTAACATATTCCCTAAGAGATGTATTACCTAAGAATTTTCTTCTTTGAACTTCTGCTTCTGCAACTTCTTTATTCTTTAATTGTATTTCTTCTGTTATAGCCTCCATATTAAATACATCCTTATTTAATATAAGCTTATACTGCTTATCAAGAAGCACTAATAATTCTTCAAGTCTTTTACCTTCTACTATTAATATTTCCTTTAAACTACTCATCCTTAATCATTCCCTCTCATTGAGTCTAAAATTCCCTTTGCAATAAGTCTTGCATCATATGAATAAGTTCCGTTACTTATTTCATTTTTAACCTCTGCAACTCTTTTCTTATTGTCAAAATTTCTATCTATTCCATAATCTCTTAATGCTTTTGAAGCATCTGATAATTCTATTCTGTCGTAAGTTCTTTCAGTCTTAACTTTATTTACATTATTAATTGTTTTATTCTTATAATAATCAATTCCATTTGAATAATTTATACCTTTAATATTCATAGTAACCTCCAAACATCTTATATTTTATATATCGAATCAGTTTTTTAAAGGTTTAGTAATTTAAAGATTAATAAATCATTAATATAGTTAATTGGTATTAAAAAGTGTAAATAATAAGTT
>NZ_JAWGSV010000101.1:0-10767 GCF_032552055.1 Clostridium sp.
GTAATAGTTTTATTGCAATTTAGGAGGAGAAATGAAAAAGAAAGACTTTATTATTATATTAATAATTTCCATTATTTCTTTTTATAGTTTAGCTTTAAGTCCAAAAGCTTTTACAGAGGAGGAAAATAAAAAAATAGTTATATGTATTGATGCTGGACATCAAAAGAAAGGTGATAGCAAGCTTGAGAATGTTTCACCAAACTCTATTAATAAAAAGCCGAGAGTTTCCCAAGGGACTGAAGGGATTTCAACAAAGAAGCCTGAATATGTAGTTAATTTAGAAGCAGCAGCTATATTAAAGGATTTATTAGTAGAAAAAGGCTATACTGTAATTATGACTAGGGAAGAACATGATGTAAATATAAGTAATTCAGAAAGAGCTGAAATAGCTAATAAATCAAAAGCAGATATGACAATTAGAATTCATTGTGATAGCTTAAAAGACAATAGTAAAACAGGTGCAACTCTTTTAGTTCCATCTAGCAAGGGAAGTACAAAAGATATTTTTGATGAAAGTAATAAGTACGCTGAAATATTAAAAACTAACCTTAAGGATAATGGAGTTAAGGTTAATGGAATATTTGAGAGAAATGATATTACGGGATTTAATTGGTCAAGGGTTCCAGTAGTAATATTTGAAATGGGGTTTATGAGCAATAGTTGTGAAGATGCTATGTTATGTGATAAGAGCTATCAAAGAAAGCTTATGAGTATAGTGTCTGATTCTATAGATCAATATAAAGATGGTATAAAGAAGTTACAGAACTAATAATTGGAGGGAAGTTATTTTAAATTATAAAATTTCATTAGTTTAAGGCTATAGCCAGTGCATAGCCTTTTTTGTTTTTTAATTTCTAAGATTCCCATTAAAAATTAGAATAAATTTTAATATTGGTAATATTTAAACTTCCATTATTCAGTCAATTTAGAAAAAAGTTAATCCAGGCACTTCTTCTAAGGATTTACAATCTAAATATCAAATTGCACAAGATACATCTGTGTTAAGATAAATAAAATAGGGTTATTGCATTAGCCAATTAAGGTCTGCTAGCAATAGCCCTTTAATTTATTTTTAATATTTAATTATTTAATAATGCACATGGATTAGGTGGAATTTTATATTATCATTACTCCAACCTAAGTCATATGGAACTAATAATCTATTTGTATTGTGGCAGGTTACTAAAGGATAACCTTTAGAATCAAAGCCAGTTACTGTTGATACATGAGTTATTCTACCTTTCTTTTCATAAGCTACAAAGTCACCAGGTCTTAAATTAAAGGCTGCTTTGTATATGCTTTGATAACTACCTTTTGCAATATAAGAAGCTCTACCACTTGAAACCATATAATTTTTAAAGCCTTGTGCATTAAGCCAAGCTTTAGTACCTTCTTTACCAGTATAATTCCAGGTTCTGTTCTTTTTAAAACCTCCAGCTTCAAATAAGATTTGGGATGCAAAATTAGCACAATCACCACCGTCAGGATTATGATCTTTATAGCCAGGATTATACTTAAATGTGAATTCTTCATCTTCAGAAACGCCACAATACTTATGAGCATAATCTACTGCCTTTTGAACTTTTTCTGAAGGAGTATATTCTGGAGAAGTTTGGCTTAGGATATAGCTTTTAATCTCATCAGACTTTATATTATTTAAATCTAGGGAATCGGCAAAAGGATCAGTGTACCATTCTTTAGTTATTATATATCGATCATCTTGTTTTCTTAAATTCAAATAATGATTAGTACCAAGTCTAAAGTGATTTATAGTTTCAGGGCTATCTACATAATAATAATTGAAATCTGTAGCAACATCACAAATTATTCCATAGAGGCCAGGTTCTTTTTCTGCTACTTTTCTTATTCGTACAATAGATTTTAAATCCTTAAATTTAACAGATTGTTTTTCTGACCAATTAATTAAGTATTGGGTTTTCTTGGCTTCACTTTCATAAGCCCATAAGCTAACTTTTATTTTCAAATCATAAAATTCCTTAAGAAGCTCTGAATCAGCTGAAACTATAGCAGTATTTCTCTTTGTAAACAAATCTTCTATTAAGACTTTAAACTCTCTCTTTATCTCTTCAGAAGAGGTATCTATTAAGTTTGAGGATTGAATTTCTTCATTATATAAATCAAAATCTTCTTTATCAGCTTTAACTTTAAAATAAGGTATCAAATTGAAAACTAATAAGGATATAAGAATAAGTTTATTAAATTTTAGTTTCAAATTCTTTCTTCTCCTTTCAAAGTAGACTATATATGTAGTTTGTACTAAAAAATAAAATTTATATATGTATCTTTAAATTAAATAGCTAGGATACTTTTAGCAAATTTGTAATTTAAACATATAATATTTATAATTAATTTTAGGGGAATATTTATGAAACAATTAAACTATCTTTATGAAAATTCAAAAGAAGTTAAATTTGATAATAGTGATAATATAGTATTTATATCAGATATTCATAGAGGAGATGGGACTTTTTATGATTCATTTCTACCAAATAAGAATATATATAAGGCAGCTTTATCTTATTATTATAAAAAGGGCTTTACTTATGTAGAAGTAGGAGATGGGGATGAACTTTGGAAAAATATTAATTGTACAGATATAGCTTATATATATAATGATGTTTTTAAGGTGTTAAACAAGTATAAAGAAGAAAATAGACTTTATATAATTTATGGTAATCATGATATAATAAAAAGTAGGGAAAATTTTTATATTTCACAATATAGAGCTTTAAAAAAGATAGGCAATAATTATGGTCATAATTTTTTAAAGTTTATAAAGGATTTAAATTTTTATGAAGGTATAAATTTTAAATATACTCCAATAAATGAAAAGTTTTTAGTAACCCATGGTCATCAAGCTGATGAATTTAATTATAGGTATTGGATGATTTCTAGATTCTTAGTTAGATATCCATGGAAGTTTTTAAATGGAATTGCAGGTTTTAGAGATCCATCAAGTCCTGCTAAAAATAATAAAAAAGGAAATAAGGTAGATAAAAGATTAGAAAAGTGGGCCAAAGATAATGGTAAAATGATATTATGTGGACATACCCATAATAGTAGAATGCCTGAATGTAAAGAGCCACCTTACTTTAACGATGGATGTGCAGTATTACCTTATGCTATTACTGCAATTGAAGTTGAAAGTGGAAGGATATCTTTAGTTAAATGGAATATAGAAGCTCAAGAGTCAGGCGTTTTATGGGTAAGACGAAAGGTTATTACTGGTCCTAGAAATATAGAAGAGTATTTATTATGGGCAAGACAAGAAAGAATTAGAATGATAGAAGATGAAAAAACTAAAAAAAAGAAAAGGGGATTAAAATGAATTCAATAGATTTACATTGTGACACAGCCAGTAGACTGTTATATGAAAAGTTAAAATTAAGAGAAAGTATATGTAAGGTAGATATAAAGAAATTAAAAGAAGGAAAAGCTTTAGCACAAGTATTTGCACATTTTATAGAGTTAGATTTAGTTAAAAATCCTTATGAAGAATTTATAAAAATGTATAATAACTTTACAAAGGAATTAAGCGAAAATAAAGATAGCATAGTATTAGTTAGAAATTTAAAAGAATTAGAAGAGGTTAATAGCTTAGAAAAAATAGGAGCCTTTTTATCTATAGAAGAAGGTGAAGTTCTTGAAGGTAAGGTAGAAAGAGTACAAGAGCTTTATGATATGGGAATAAGATTTATTACTTTAACATGGAACTTTAAAAATAGTATAGGCTATCCTAATGCAGGATATAAATATAAAGATAAGGGATTAACTGAAAGAGGTAAGGAAATAGTATTAGAAATGGAGAGGGTTGGAATAATTCCAGATTGCTCTCACTTATCTGATGGTGGATTTTATGACTTAATTAATATTTGTACAAAGCCATTTATTGCAACACATTCAAATGCAAGAGCAATAACTGATCATTCAAGAAATTTAACTGATGATATGATAGTTAAGCTTGCTAATAAGGGTGGAGTTATGGGATTAAATTTCTGCGGACCTTTCCTTGGAAGAGAAAAAGTACCTACAATTAATTCAATGGTAGCTCATCTAAAGCATATAAAAAATGTTGGGGGTGTTGATGTACTAGCATTGGGAACTGATTTTGATGGAATTGAAAATGAAGTTGAAATAAAAAATATTGGTGAAATAGGCAAACTTAGAGATGCATTATTAAAAGAAGGATTTACAAATACTGAAATAGATAAAATTTATTATGGAAATGTAAAAAGAGTACTTAAAGAGTGGCTATAAAAATGATATAAGTCTTATATTACATCTACTACTTAAGATACAGGTGGTTGTCATATAAGATTTACATCATTAAAACTAAAGAAGGAAAATTATAAAGAGATACTTTATAGTAGAAACTTTTTATAATTTACTAAAGAATGAAAAGTTAAGGAGAAGAAAATGGTAAGTTTACAAGGGAAAATTGCTTTAGTAACTGGTGGTACTAGGGGGATTGGAAAAGCAATTGCATTAGAGTTGATTAAAGAAGGTGCTACAGTAATAATTAATTATTCAAAGGATGATCTATCTGCAGAAGAAACATATAAAGAAGTTCAAGAGTTAGGTGGCTATGCCAAGCTTTATAAAGGTGATATATCTAACTATGACTTTTGCAAGGAAATGATAGATTATATAATAAAGACATTTGGTAAAATTGATATATTAATTAATAATGCTGCTGTTTCCTTTAGAGGATTATTTATGGACTTTTCAAGTAGAAATATTGAAAATATATTTGGGATTAATGTATTTGGAGCTATGTACTTAAGTAAAGAAGTTATACCTCATATGATAAATAGAGGTAGTGGTAATATTATTAATATATCATCTATATGGGGTGAAGCTGGGGCTTCTTGTGAAGTATTATATTCAAGTACAAAAGGAGCTATAAACTTATTTACAAAATCATTAGCTAAGGAATTAGCACCTATGGGAATAAGAGTTAATGGAATTGCTCCTGGTGTAATAGATACAGAAATGAATTCATTTTTATCTCCTGAAGAAAGAGAAGAGTTAGAAAATGAAATTCCAGTAGGGAGATTTGGGGATCCTAAGGAAGTTGCAGAATTAGTAGTATTTTTATGTAGTGAAAAATGTACTTATATAAACGGACAGATCCTAAAAATCGACGGAGCTATGCTGTAGATATATTGGAAGGTAGTCCTCAGTCATATATTATGCTTTGTCTCCGTCGCAAGCTCTAAGTCGACATTCACATAATATATGACTGAGGACTTTTCAATATATCTATATATCGCGTAACTGACTAAAGGAAAAAACTATGCGGGCATAGTTTAACAGAAGTATTATTTTGAGTTATGGGATTATGCTGACCTTGCAAGCTCCAAGTCAGCTTTCACACAATATGTATAGAGTTCTATAACTAATATAAAATCTTAAGATAAAGGTCGGACACTGAAGGAAAAAACTATGCGAGCATAGTTTAATAGAAATATCATTTTGAGTTATATGATTATGTGACCTCGCAAGCTCCAAGTTGGTTTACGCATAATATTTGAATTGCGCACTAAAAAATACCGCATATTCTTTTGAATAATACGGTATTTATGATAAATTAATATTTAATTTTATTTTTGTAACACATTAAAATTTCATATAAGTTTATCTACTTCTAAAGTTAGATGAACTTAGAATTTGTTATACAAAAGAATAACCATCAAAAGCTTTCAAGCCTTCCTCGTTTAGCAATTTCTCTACAACAATCGTCTGATGTGGACTTCTTTCAAACACTTCTTTGCATGGAATCATAATATTACTCCCTGCGATTTCTGCTAATTGTTCATGTGAAACACTATAAACTAATTTGCCAAGTTTAGACCAAACCATAGCACTTGAACACATAGCACATGGCTCACAACTTGAATATAGTGTATATTCACCTAAATTATTTACTTTGTTTTCTGAGCAAAATTTACGAATCAATCCAATTTCAGCATGATGTGTAGGGTCAGAAATTGAATTAATTTGATTTTCTCCAATCATTACAATCTCATTATTCTTTACTAATACAGCTCCAAATGGCTCATTTCCCTGTTCTCTTGCTTTCAAAGATAGTTCAATTGCTTTTTTAATAAAATACTCATCATTCTTTATCATAATAGCCTCCATTATAAAAGTTAGATTGCTATTTATATTTTAGTGTATAAAAAACTAACACATAAATATCATTATATAATAACATAACTATCAATTATATTTCAATAAATATTTTGTTTTTTGCTTAAAAATATACTATAATCGCATACCGTATTATTCAATTCTCAAAGATCAATTTAGTTCGCAATAGTTTCAAATTGTTTCTATAAATATACTAGAAAAACTAAATTTTATTGTTTTTTATTTTTCCATTAACCCATTTATTTAATGCTATCTTTAATGGGGGTGAAATTTCCTTTGGTATTTCTTCGATAGCGAAAAACTTTAACTGCTCAACTTCATCTTCTTGCATCTTTAATTTACCTGAATAATCTTTACATATATAAACAATATCAACATTAGATACTTCATCCCCGTTTGGATAAACATAATGTGTATCTTTTCCGGAAAATATACCAAATAGTTCTAAACTATTTGCAGTCAGTCCAGTTTCTTCATATAATTCCCTTTTAGCTGTATCCTCAACTTTTTCGTCTAATTCAACTGAACCTCCTGAATACCCCCAGCAATGGTTATCGCTTCTTTTTTGTAAAAGAATTCGTCCTTTATAATCTTCTACGATTACACTTGCTCCTACCTGTAATAATGGTCTATTTCCAACAATAGATCGCAAATCCATTATATAATTTGACATTTAACAGTTCTCCTTATGTGAAATTCGTTACAATTATAAGTTAATTATAATATATTTTGTAAATTAAGTGATATTCACTTTTCAAGAATCAAATTTTATCAACTACTTTGAAATATAATTATGGTATTAATTTATTAAGATTATTCATTGGTAACTATTATTTTTATTGTATAAGATACATGTCCTTGATTCCATTCACCAAAGACTTCGTAGATGTAAATACCTTTTTCATTAGGAACAATAATTTTGTCATCAGTATAAGTATAGGTGGTATCTTTTGAATCGCCCCAAGCAATTACTTTCACATTATTTGGTTTTTCTGAAAAATCTAAAGTCAACTCTGATTGTGGGTTTACTTCATTACCATCTATAGTTTCTGCAATTTGTTCTGGACTTGCTGAATCAGCATTAATGGTTTCTTTAGTAAAGAGCCCAACATTATTACTCCATTCATAACTACCTTTTGAAAGTAATATATCGGAACCATTAGTTGATATTTTTAAGTCTGGAATAGATGCTTTTGGAGTTCTATTGCATCCAACAAATAATAATATAGTTAAAGAGATTAAAGCGTAAAATATTCTCCTCATAAATTCCTCCTATTTTAATTATTCAAACCTTTATAATCTTATTATACATAATTTATGGATTATAATTCCAGAATAAGATATTTAAATATAACTTAGAAGCATGTAGTTTGTTACTACAATTTTAGGGGGGAAACTATATAGTTATATAGTTTGCTTTTATTATTTTATTTAGATAGAGAAATTTATTTAAGTGATGACTTTAGAGCAGAGAGTTACGTTTAAGATGCAAAGATATGAATATTATAATAAATCACAGTTATAATCACAGACAAAATCATATAATAAAGTATTAAGATTATATCATTTGTTTTACTTAGAACCTTCTAGTATACATATATATTACTAATAGAGGTTATTATGGAATAAAATTGAAGTTTATGTTATTATAACATTAAATAAAAAGCGAAGAATTGTATTATTAGCTAGATAACTATTAATGGAGTATAGAAATATACTCCATTAATTAATTGTAAGGTATTTCAAATATATGCGTCTTATAGATAAGGAGGTGAAGAAGTGGAGGAATTTGAGAAGATATATAATGATTATTTCCAGATGTCTATTTATATATAAAAAGTTTATCTAATGATGAACATGTGGCACAAGATATTAGTTCAGAAACATTTATAAAAGCTATTAAAGCAATCGAGGATTTTAATGGCAATTGTGATATTAGAGTATGGTTATGCCAAATTGCAAAGAATAGCTATTTTTCCTACCTACGTAAAAATAAGAAATTGGTATATGTAGACCAATTTAAAGAACAAGAAGCTGGTTTTGATATTGATAAAGCATTTCTATCAGTAGAAACTTCTATCGAAATACATGAGATTTTGCATAGTCTAGAGGAACCATATAAAGAAGTATTTTCTCTACGTACTTTTGGGGAATTAAGTTTTAAGCAAATTGGTTCACTTTTTCAAAAGAATGAAAACTGGGCTTGTGTTACTTATCACCGAGCTAGAAAAAAAATACAAAGTAAATGGAGGTATAAAAATGAAAATTAACTGTGCTGTTATAAAAGATATTTTGCCATTGTATGTTGAAGACATTGTAAGTGAAGATACAAGAGTTCTTATAGAAAAGCATCTTGATGAATGTATAGATTGCAAAAAAGAAGTTGAAGAAATGAAAACACCACCTAATATACCTATAGATATAAATACTACTGGATTTAAAAATGTAAAATCTAAATTATATAGGGAGAAGTTTAATATAATTATTTTTTCAATAATGTTAACTATGATAATTTCAATATTAGTTATTAATTATTTATCAGAACCAAATTATATACAATATTCTAATGATATTGTATCTATAAATACAAAAGATAATGGAGAAATATTTGCTGATTTTGGTGATGAAGTATCTAGTTATAATATATATAAATACCTTTCTGAAGATGGCTCTAGCTATAATTATCGAATATCTACTTGGGAAACTTTGTGGGATAAACTTTTTAATAATAGAGAACTTGGGACTGTAGTATTAAATCCTAATGGAGAAAAAATAACTTCAATATATTATTACTCAGCAGGTCAATCAAATGATATTTTAATATATGGAAAAAATTTAGCTGAAAGTGATGGAACTATATCTCTACCAAGATTATTTCTCGGAGGATATTTACTTATTGCAATAGTATTAATGGCTATATTTTCTATTGTTATTTTAGCATTATATAAGAATAAAATAGTACGAACTATTATAAGTAAGATTTTATTAATACCTATTTCATATGTTATTGGAACTATTTGTATCAAGGGATTTAATACTGCATCATACTCAGCTACACGTGATTTTTTTGTAATATTGCTTATATCAATCCCAATTTATTTTGTATTATTGATTACTATTAATTTTTATAAAAATATTAAAAACAAATCAACAATAGAGTAATAATGAAGAGGATACAGTTAAAATTTAATTGAGAAAAAATAAAAGCAGATTTTAAATTATCAAGAGTAATTTTATAAAAAATTTTTAAAAATAATATTTACAACATATTATACATATATAATATGCTATATTAAAAAGTCCAATGATTTTAAATCACTGGACTTTAGTTAGTAATATATTAAGATTGTTCTGAATTTCTTTTTTCATATAGATAACGATGCCTAATACTATAATAATTACAAGTCCTACTCCAATAAATAGATGTAATGTTTTAATAGAAAATAAAATTCCTATTTTCCCTATAGAACTATCTACTTTCAAAAAAACATATTATCCATAAATTTTATTTACGAAAAATATAAACAGTGGATAGGGCAATATCAACTTTAATCTAGATTCATAATCTATATCGCAGAACATAAATTCTAAATGTACATTAATTAAAAATATCCGTAAATCTATTAAAATATGATTAACTCAATATATACGTTGTATGAAAATATAATGAATGACTTCTATTTTAGAAATATAATCATTCCTTGATATCATTTTGAATATCTACCATATTGCCTAAATTATTCTGATTCTCTAATCACTTAACCTAAAGTATTTCACTTAAGTATGATTAAAGATATCTTTAATTAATAATTTCCCATTTGTTATTAGCTAATTTATCACGCCATTGGCTAATTTCTTCAGGTGTCTGTTTCATCCAGTCTGTTTTTTCACCTACAATTCTTAAAGGGGCTTCAGAGCGATAAGAGCATGTCAAGTTTCCTGGAAATTTCTTATCAGTTACATTTGGATCATTTTCAAAGGGCCCTGTTGGCTTTACAACATAAACTCGTTCTCTGCCTTCTCCCTTTGCTAATCCAGCTGCAAGTCCTGCTCCATTAAGATTGGATGTAAAATAAATGTGATTCATCTTAACTTCAGAATTATAATTTGAATCTCGACCTGATACTAGTAAATCACCAACCTGTAAATCTGCTCTAGTTCCATGATAAAAAGGTCCTTTATCATAAGGTTCAGTATTATATGAATTTGATAATTCATAATTTATTTTTGCCTTATTATAATTACCTAATTCTTCATAGCATTTTGAGATACTTATATATATTGCAGGAAAAGCACTCTTAACACTATCATCATTTGATTTTATGGCATACTCTAAAGATGTTTCCATCCATTTTAATCTATTTGAAATATCTTTTTCGTGTTTAGCTACTTGATAAGCTGCAATAAATCTTTCAAAGTCATTTGCTGATTCATTCCAAGCTTGAAGAAATAATTCACTTGCTTCTTCAGAGTTACCTTGCTCTTCCATACCCATTCCCAACACGCATAGTCTTATAATTTTGTTTTTTGGATCAAATTTAGTGCTCATTTAATGCCAACTCCTATTAATTTTATAGTTACATTATATTAACA
>NZ_JAWGSV010000102.1:0-10760 GCF_032552055.1 Clostridium sp.
AAAGAGCTTATTGAGACTAGTAACTCAGACAAATTTTTTATATTTTCTTGTGTTGAAGGTTTTGGAAAAATAAAAACTAAGAATTACACGTTGGATATATATAAAGGTGATAGTGTTTTAATACCTGCAAAGTTAGGTCAGTATTCAATAGAAGGAAATATTACTTTGTTAAAGAGTTATATATAACAGGAGGAAATTATGTTTAAAATATTTAAAAATAAAGAATCAAGGATAGTTTCACCGGCAACTGGGATAATTAAAGATATTTCTAAAGTAGATGATGAAACTTTTGCTTCAAAGTGTCTAGGTGAAGGGTTTGCTGTAGAACCTTCAAGCGGAGTTGTTGTATCACCTGTAGATGGATCAATTGAAGCGATTTTCCCAACTAAACATGCATTAGTTATTAAATCTAAAGATGAGAAAAATATATTAATACATATAGGGGTTGATAGTGTACAACTAGAAGGTGAAGGTTTTAAGTTATTAGTTGAAGAAAAACAGAAAGTTAAGGTGGGACAAAAGATTGTAGAAGTCGACTTAGATATGATAAAAAGCAAAATTCCATCATCTGATATTATGGTTATATTTACAGATGGAGACTCATTTAATTTGATAGAGAAAGAGAGAAGCATAAAAGCAGGAGAAAAAATTTAGGATATTATAAAATTACATAAATTATTTACAAATAAATCTAAAAGTGATAAAATTAACACAAATAAACATAATATTGATAGTATAATATTATTAAACAGTGATAGGGACGAGTATTATAGAATACTGTTCTAAGAGAGAAAGTGTCATTGGCTGTAAGCACTTTTAAATATGACTATAAGAAAACTACCCTGGAGTGATGGTTTAGTATCAATAAAATGAGAAATGCCATCGGTGAAGATCGATAATACTTACAGAGATGAATTGAATTTTTAATTCAATTTGGGTGGAACCACGTATATAACATTCGTCCCAAGATATGGGATGGGTGTTTTTTTATTTTTAATTAAATCTACAAAAGGAGGTAGAATGTAATGATTAACGTAAAATTAAAAGATGGATCAATAAGAGAAGTCAAAGAAGAATCAAATGTTTTAGAATTAGCTAGTTTAATAAGCAAGAAGTTAGCAAAAGTTGCTGTAGCAGGTGAAGTAAATGGAACCTTAGTCGATTTAAGCTATAAGCTTAAAGATGAAGATGAGGTAAATATACTAACTTACGATGATGAAATAGGAATTGAGGTTATGAGACATACTACCTCACATGTGATGGCACAAGCAGTTAAAAGAATATATAAAGATGCAAAAGTAACTATTGGTCCATCAATAGAAAATGGATTTTACTATGACTTTGATATAGAGAATTCATTAAATAATGAAGATTTAGCTAAAATTGAAGAAGAAATGAATAATATAATAAAAGAAGATTTGATTATAGAAAGAATGGAGTTATCTAGAGAAGAAGCTATAAAGCTAATGGAAGATAGAGATGAACCTTACAAGATTCAGATAATAAAAGAGCTTCCGGAGGGAGTAACAATATCTCTTTATAAACAAGGTGAGTTTGTTGATCTTTGTAGAGGCCCTCATTTATATTCAACTAAATCAATTAAGGCTTTTAAATTGACAAGTGTTGCAGGAGCTTATTGGAAGGGTAATGAAAAGAATAAAATGCTACAAAGAGTGTATGGTGTAGCATTTTCTAATAAAGAGATTTTAAAAACTTATTTAAATAATATAGAAGAAGCAAAGAAGAGGGATCATAGAAAGCTAGGAAAAGAATTGAAGCTATTTACTTTTGCAGAAGAAGGACCAGGTTTCCCGTTCTTTTTACCTAAGGGTGTAGTTCTTAAAAATGACCTGATAAATTATTGGAGAGAGCTTCATGATAAGGCTGGATATGTTGAAGTAGAAACACCTATAATGTTAAACAAAAAGTTATGGGAAACTTCAGGTCATTGGTATCATTATAAAGAAAATATGTATACTTCAATGATAGATGATGAAGAATTTGCATTAAAGCCAATGAATTGCCCAGGAGGAATGCTTGTATATAAATCTGAGTCTCATTCTTATAGAGATTTTCCAATGAGGGTTGGGGAGCTTGGAAGAGTTCATAGACATGAATTATCAGGTGCTTTACATGGTCTTATGAGGGTAAGAGTATTCACTCAAGATGATGCTCATATATTTATGTTACCAGAACAAATTAAATCAGAGATAAAAGGTGTTGTAGCTTTAATTGATGAAGTATATTCAAAGTTTGGATTTAAATATGGAGTTGAATTATCTACAAGACCTGAAGACTCAATGGGAAGTGATGAAGATTGGAATATGGCAGAGGAGTCTTTAAAAGATGCACTAAATGAAATGAACCTACCTTATAAAATAAATGAAGGGGATGGAGCGTTTTATGGGCCTAAGATAGATTTTCACCTTGAAGATAGTCTAGGTAGAACATGGCAGTGTGGAACTATTCAATTGGATTTCCAATTACCACAAAGGTTTGAATTAGACTATATTGGCAGTGATGGGGAAAAGCATAGACCAATAGTTATTCATAGAGTTATTTTTGGAAGTATTGAAAGATTTATTGGTATATTAATTGAACACTTTGCAGGGAAGTTCCCAACATGGCTTGCTCCAGTACAAGTTAAAGTATTACCTATTTCTGATAAGTTTATAGACTACTCAAATGAAGTTAAGAAGAATTTATTATCTAATGGAATAAGGGCTGAAATGGATTTAAGAGGTGAAAAAATAGGATATAAAATAAGGGAAGCTAGAAATGAAAGAGTTCCTTATATAATTGTTATAGGTGAAAAGGAAGAAAAGGATCAAATCATTTCTTTAAGAAGTAGAGTAAATGGTGATGAAGGAAATGTTTCTTTAGAGAGCTTTATTAATAAAATAAATGAAGAGATAAAAAATAAAAAAATATAGCTTAATTATATAATTAGTAAGTTAACTATATAGTTTTAACTATTAATAGAATAATATTTTTTATAATGAAGAGAAGGGGAGTAGAGATTTTACGACCCTTTCTTTTAATATCAATATAGAAGATAAATATAAATATAAATATAAAAGAGTTAAGATGAGATGTATTAGTAAATGGCTTAAAACTAACTTTTATTTAATTTCAAAAGAAAGAAAAATAATAAGAGAGTAATTATTAAATAATAAAAATTATTAGTTGACAAAGGATATTATTTAAGTTAATATATAAACATAACAAAGAAACTTAAAAGAAATTTAAATATATATATATAAGATGTAGGAGAGATTAATTATGAAAAAATTATTTAAATGCACAATATGTGGATATGTACATGAAGGAGTTGAAGCTCCAGAAGTTTGTCCTAAGTGTAACTTAGGAAAAGAAAAATTTGTTGAATTAAGTAGTGAAGATGCAGAAAAGATTTATGCTTCTGATAGAACTAATAGCATTCATGCTGAAATGATTATATTAGCAGATAAGATTGCTAAGCTTGCAAAAGAAGGTATTGAAATCAACCTAGATCCTAAGTGTGTAAATGGATTTGAAAAGGCTAAGAACGAAGCTTGGGTTATCAAACAAAGATGCAAAGCTGAATTAGCTGGACACATTGCTAACGGTAAGTGGTAAGATAAATATAAGGCTATATATTGTGGTATGACAATATATAGCCTTTTTTGTATAGAAAGAAATAGTTCATATGCCATGCTGAGATAAATATAATTTGGAGGAAAGAACTTTTATAGATTATACACCTACCTTAGTAGTTGAACGTCTTATCTGGTTATATAGAAATCTCTTATTTTCTCTTAGAAAGATAATTAAAATAAATTTTTATGTATAAATTAATTAAATTTAAAAAATATATTGTCAGAATAGATATCATATGATATTATGTAAACATAAACATATAGAATATCGTTAGATTGTTACTGGTTAAGCAGGCAAAACTTTAACTTTTAGTATATAGACTTTAAATGTATATATATACTAATATTAGTTATTGTTTTGTTTGCTTATTTTTTTTGTAAAGGAGGTCATTAAAATTAGAATAGAAAAAATCTTAAATAATAATGTCGTTACATCTATAAATGATAATAATGAAGAAATCATTGTTATGGGAAGAGGAATTGCCTTCAGAAAGAAAGTGAAAGATATAATTGTAGAAAAAAATATAGAGAAGATATTCACTCTATCTAATCCTAACATGAATAATAAATTTATAGAGCTAATAAGTAGCATACCACTAGAATATACTGTAATTTCTGAAGAAATAATAAGATATGCAAAAGAAAAGACAGGTAAAAAGTTTAATGAAAGTATATATATATCTTTAACAGATCATATATACAACGCTATTGATAGACATAAGCAAGGTATTAGAGTTACTAACGGTCTGAGTTGGGAAACTAAAAGATTATATTCGGAAGAATATGAAGTAGGTATAGAAGCTTTAGAAATTATAAAAAAGGAATTTGATATTACTTTAAGTGAAGATGAAGCTGCTTTTATAGCATTACACTTTGTAAATGCTAATCTCAATGAAGAAATGCCAATATTAATGGAGATTACCAAATTAATACAGGAAATATTAAATATAGTTAAATACAATTTCAATATAGAATTTGATTTAGAATCTTTAAGCTACTATAGATTTATTACACATCTAAAGTTTTTTGCTCAAAGACTTTTTAATAATAAGATTAATGAAAAAGATGAAGAAAATGATTTATTTTATATTATTAAAGAAAAGTATAATGAATCATATAAATGTGTAATGAAAATTCAAAAGTTTATATTGGAAAGATATAAATATGATTTATCTAAAGAAGAAATGTTATATTTAATAATCCATATTCAAAAGTTAATAAGTAAGAATTAGGATTGTTATTAAAATATATAGATTATTTTAAGGTGGTGATATAAGGTATCAGACTATTATCTGATACAAAACTCAGGATTGTTACTGGTAATGCAGGCAAAACCTTCGATCTATAAAAAGATATTGGAGGAATAAGAAATGAACTTTAAGGAAATAGCAACTCAGGTATTAGAACACATTGGTGGAGAAAAAAATGTGGCACATGTTACACATTGTGTAACAAGACTAAGATTCAATTTAAAGGATGATTCAAAAGTATCCATTGATAAATTAAAAAAAGTTAAGGGAGTAATGGGATGCGTAAATAAGGGTGGTCAATTCCAAGTTATCATTGGAAATACTGTATCCGATGTTTACCAAGAACTTATTAAACTAGGGAATTTTAATATGTCAAAGGGAGAAGAGAAAACTGAAAAGAAAGGTATCTTAACTAATATATTTGATACAATAGCAGGTGTCTTTACTCCTATTATTCCAGCTATAGCTGGCTGTGGTATGTTAAAAGGATTTTTAGGATTATTTGCAGCATTAGGGTGGATATCTCAAGACACTCAAACATATTACATATTGAATTTTATAAGTGATGCAGCATTTTATTTTTTACCAATTTTATTAGCATATACAGCAGCTATAAAGTTTAAAACATCACAATATTTAGCAGTGGTAATCGGAGGAGTATTATTACATCCAAACTTTTCAGCTTTAGTTAGTGCAGGAGAACCAGTAAAGTTTTTTGGATTACCAGTCGCATTAGTAAAATATGGTTCCTCTGTAATACCTATAATTTTAATTGTTTGGTTAATGTCGTATGTTGAAAAATTAGTTAATAAGATAATACCAAAAGCACTTAAATTAGTATTTGTACCTCTTTTTGTTATAGTTATAACAGCGCCTATAGGATTGATAGTAATTGGACCACTAGGTGATTTACTTGGTGGGGGATTGGCAAGTGTTATAATGGCTATTGATAGTAAAGCAACATGGGCATTACCACTAATTATGGGAGGATTAAGCCCAGTAATAATTATGACAGGTATGCACTATAGCCTTTTCCCAGCAGTATTTACACAATTAGCAACATTAGGATATCAAACATTAATGCCAGGTATGTTAGTATCAAATGTTTGCCAAGGAGCAGCAGCTTTAGCTGTAAGCTTCAAAACAAAAAATACAGACTTAAAACAATTATCATCTTCAACAGGGGCAACTGCACTTTTAGGAATTACAGAACCAGCTATGTATGGTGTAAACCTTAAGCTTAAAAAACCTTTTTATGCAGTTCTTGCTGGTGGAGCAATGGGTGGATTATATGCAGGTATAACAGCTGTTAAGGGCTTTACACCAAGTGGAACTGGACTTATAGGAATTGCTGCTTATATAGGACCTGAAATATCAAATGTAATTAATATAATAATTGCTTGTTCAATAGGTTTTGTAGCAACTTTTATTATTACTTGGATGATTGGTTTTGAAGATGAAGTTGATGAAGCTAATGAGGATAGTCAAGAAAATGAAGTTAAAGAAATAAAGCCTTTAAATAATAAAATATCTATAAAAAGTCCAATAAAAGGTGAAGCTGTACCATTATCAAAAGTTGATGATATGACATTTGCAGAAGAAATAATGGGTAAAGGTATTGCTATAATACCAACAAGCAATGAAGTTGTATCTCCTATAAATGGAACCGTTTCTATGATATTTAATACTAAACATGCCATAGGACTAAAATCAGATGATGGTGTCGAAATTTTAATTCATATAGGATTAGATACAGTAAAGCTTAATGGAGAACATTTTGAAGTCTTTGTAAAAAATGGAGATAGAGTTAAGGTTGGAGACAAGTTAGTAGAATTTGATAAAGAGGCCATAAAAGATAAAGGTTATGATATTATAACTCCAGTAATCGTTACGAATACTGCGGATTATTTAGATATTATATCAAATAAATTAGATATGGTTAATCAAGGTGACGAAATTATAACAGTAATATAATTAATGAGTGGAGGAGTTATTATGAATATTAATTTAAATAGATTTCCAGAAAACTTTTTATGGGGAGGAGCTACAGCAGCTAATCAATGTGAAGGTGCATGGAATGTAGAGGGAAAAGGAGTTAGCACAGCAGATGTTGCTACAGCTGGGGCTTTTGGAGTTAAGAGAGAATATACATATGGAGTAGAAGGGGGAAAGTATTATCCATCTCATGAGGCAATAGATTTTTATCATAGATATAAGGAAGATATAAAAATGCTTGCAGAAATGGGATTTAAGTGTTTCCGTTTATCTATAGCATGGACAAGGATATTTCCAAATGGGGATGATGCAGAGCCAAATGAAAAAGGTTTAGAGTACTATGATAATGTATTTGATGAGTGCTTAAAATATGGAATTGAACCAGTAGTAACTATATCTCATTATGAAATGCCATATTCATTAGTTGAAAAGTATGGTGCATGGAGAGATAGAAGATTAGTTGATTTTTATGTAAATTACTGCAATGTCATATTTAACAGATATAAAGATAAAGTAAAGTATTGGATGACTTTTAATGAGATAAATGTAATTACTATGCATCCTTTTATACCAGCAGGACTTAGAATTAATGAAGGTGAAAATAGAGAGCAAATAATATATCAATCAGCTCATCATCAATTAATAGCAAGTGCAAAAGCAGTTAAATTAGGTCATGAGATAAATCCTGATTTTAAGATTGGCTGTATGATAGTATATCCGCTGGCATATGCAGAAAGCTGTAACCCAGAAGATGTTTTACTTCAAAATGAGTTTATGAACAGACACTATTTCTTTAGTGATGTACAAGCTAAAGGTGCTTATCCTAATTTTATGAAAACTTATTTTAAAAGAGAAAACATTGAAGTTATATTTGAGGATGGCGATGAAGAAATTCTAAAGGCTGGAAAAGTTGACTTTATAGGATTTAGTTATTACATGACTTTAGTTGTAAGCTCAAATAATGATGGAAAAACACTAACTGGTGGTAATATGACTAAAGGAATAAAGAATCCGTATTTAAAGTCATCAGATTGGGGATGGCAAATAGATCCAGTAGGATTTAGAATATCATTAAATAATTTATATAATAGATATGAAATTCCTTTATTCTGTGTAGAAAATGGTCTTGGAGCAGTTGACACTATAGAAGAAGATGGTTCAATTAATGATGACTATAGAATAGATTATTTAAGACAGCATATAGTTGAAATGAAAAAGGCTATAACAATTGATGGAGTTGAAATGATTGGATATACGCCTTGGGGATGCATAGATTTAATTAGTGCAAGTACAGGAGAAATGAAAAAACGTTATGGTTTTATCTATGTAGATAAAGATAATGAAGGTAAAGGAACTCTTGAAAGAAAGAGAAAAAAATCATTCTATTGGTATAAAAAAGTTATCGAATCTAACGGTGAAATACTATAATAGTGACTAAATGAATTAAGAAAGAGATATTTAAGTAAGCAGATTATTTGAATAATTTAAATCTTTTTAATAAATGAAGGACAGATACAATTAAGATAGTTGTCCTTTATTATTTTACTAGGAAGTTTTAATATATATAATTTACACTTTAATAATAACATAAACATTTAAATAATTACGGACTGGTAATAAACTATGGGAATTTTCATTAGAACAGTATATTCACAAAATCCTATATAAAATGTTAAAATAGTTGAGATAGAAGTAATTTAAGTAAGGATGTGTTGAAAGAAGATGCAAAAATATGATCAGGATAATCCGAAACTTATTAATTCTATGGTATGTACTATAGATATATTAGGATTTTCACAAATGATAGTAGACTCTTGTAAAGAGGGATATGGCAACAAGCTACTTAATGAGATTAGTTATCTTATAAATAAGAATAAGCAGTGTATTATACCCAATAAATATAGTCAAGGGAAGATAAAGATATATACTGATAATATGATTGTTGGATACCCTATAAAAGATGATGGTGAAGAAGAATTGAATGAAATATTGGATAATGTATCAGAATATCAATTTAACCTAGCCCTAGAGGGACTCTTTGTTAGAGGTGGAGTAAGTGTAGGGGAATTTTATATAAATGAAGATATTGTTTTTGGACCAGCTCTTTTGGATGCTCATGATACTGAGAGTAATTTAGCTTGCTATCCAAGAATTGTATTAGATAATAAGACAGTAAGTAGATTACAAAAGTATATAAATAATTATGATATTGCCCCACAACACAAGAAAATACTTATTGATAATGACGGTCAATGGTTTTTAAACTATTTAAATACGATATTTAAATATTATACGAAATGTAATAATGAATATGAGTTTGAAAAAATACAAATTGATTTACTTTTTAGACATAAAGATAAAGTGGAAGAGATGTTAGTTATAAATAAGGAAAATACAAGGGTATGGGACAAGTATGTATGGATAGCTAACTACCATAATTATTTCTGTGATGTATATTTTCCAAAAGAAAAGCAGTTAAAAATATCAAGAAAAAATTTACTTTCATGGCCTAGAGAAATTTCAAAGAATGATTTTTAAAATAAAAATTAACCCATATTAATTATTTGTAATACGGGTTAATTTTAAGTAGATAATTATATCCAATTAATATTAGCTTCTTTTCTAGGAGCAGTTCTTTGGTACTTAACATCAGGATAACCAACAACTAAGCAAGAGATTATTTGTTTGCTATCTTTTATTTGAAGTAAATCTAAGATTTCTCTATTATCCTGAGCTCAATTAATAAAAATCCACTAAAGAAAGTACCAAGCCCTAAGGAATCAATCATAAGTTCCATATTTGAAGAAGCTAACCCACCATTTATTGGAGTTTGAGAAGTAACAAATATAGCTAATGGAGCATTGAAAAATAACCTATCATTCTTTGATGGGTCTTTTTTATACCAACTCTTAATTATTAATTTCAGCTTTTTTTTCTTGTAAAGAAATTACTTTAGTAGGACAATCTTTAATACATTGCTCACAAGCTATACATTTAATCTTATCTACTTTAAACATTTAGAGTCACTCCTTAATAATATAGTTATTTATTCCAAGAAATAATATAAGTAAGATCTTTATTTGGTTTCTGTTTTTGAGAGTCAAGTGATTTAAATTCACCATTAATTTTATTTTCAATTGCTACTAAATGAAAATGACAAAGGGCTATTCCAATATCAATTTTAGTTAAACCTTTAGTAGAAGTAATATAAAAGTGTAAGTTATTATCTTCTTTTAATACTCTCCATGGTTGCTTATTCATTGCTGATGGAGCTAATCGTAGCATTTCAAGTGGCTCTAAGTACTCATCCGAATCATTTGGATTAAGAGAAGTATCAAAGTTCCCATTAAAGAACAACTCAGAATATGATTTACGTTTATTAGTATGACTACCGAATAAAGTTGCTATAACAGATTTTTTACCGCCCTCATAACCAATAGGGGAGACTATAGGTAAGATTTCATTTTCTTTTAGGTTAATAGCTTTTGCAAACTCACCTTTATTGAAAGTTCCACCAAGCCATACAGTGCCTAAACCTAAAGAAGTACAATATAAAATGACTTTTTCTAAAGAATAGCCTAATGCAATTAAAGATAAATCGTCATTATCACAAGCTGATACTAAAAAATAATTTGCACCTTTAATAACTCCGTAGGTTCCAAGTTTTATATCTTTATTAACTGAATTCTTTTTTATTAATTTTATCTTTATTTCCTTATTAAAAGGATTTGATAAGTTTTTAATATAATTTTCTATTTTTTTTATTATATCTTCAGATAAAGGAGTATCAGTATAATTTCTAACTGAGTGCCTAGCTTTTATAGATTCTTTTATTGATAGATTTAATACATTATTCATAACTAACACCTCCAATGGT